>JAKMFM010000040.1 GCA_022425445.1 Planktomarina sp. | reverse complement strand
ACCTGTTGAATTTGCAGATCCAACCCACTGCCGGTCAACACCGACCAGGCGGATGCCAAAAGATCACCCCGATCAAATTGCAGCCCCGGTTGATAATGCAGTGTCACACCCGGCCCAGAGTTGCGTTTCAAAAGCCGATAGGCCAGCCCGACATTTGTTTCAAATCCCTCCTCGAGCGAGGAAAGCGTACCGCCCATCACAACAACATGCACTATTCTGCGCGGCACCACCGTAAAAGCAGCATCCGCATCTTCCACAACTTGGCCAAATCGGTTCTACTAAATTTTGGACTTGATCCAATGCAAGAGGGACATGATGATCTAGCCTGCGTTTTGCAACATGCTCCAAACCCGCTGCGGCGTGAAGGGCATATCGGCCCGCGTGACACCCTTTGAGGCCAGAGCATCCATCACTGCATTGGAGACAGCCGCCATTGATCCGATGGTGCCAGCCTCACCGCAGCCCTTCATACCAATCGGATTGGCGGTTGAGGGCACCACGACAGAGTTGAAGTCAAACATGGGCACATCGGCGGCCCGCGGCATGCCATAATCCATAAAGCTCGCCGTCAAAAGTTGGCCATTATCATCGTAGACCACATGCTCCATCATCGCCTGCCCCAGCCCTTGAACCACGCCGCCGTGCACCTGCCCCTCCACCAACATCGGGTTGAGAAGATAGCCGAAATCATCAACGATGACATAGCGCACGACTTTTGAGTGTCCGGTTTGCGGATCCACTTCGACTTCCGCCACATGCGCGCCATTGGGGAAACTCAAATCATCCAAAGTCGCCGCGTGCGTCACATCCAAAAGCGCTGACTGCCCAGCCTCGCGCGCCAGATTGGCCGCATCCAACCAGCTGAACACAACGTTTGAGCCAGCAATTCGAAACACCTCGTCATCAAAGCTCACATCGGCGGGATCGGCCTTATGATACTCGGCCAAAAAGCGTTTATAGGCCTGCGTCATTACTGTCACCAAAGCCAAAGTCGCGGAATTTTGCACTGTGGCGGAGCGCGACCCACCGGTTCCGCCTCCGGTGGGAATGAGATCACTGTCGCCTTGGATCACGTTAATCTGCTCTGCTGGCAGGCCGATTTGATCGGCCAAATATTGCGCATAGACCGTTTCATGACCCTGCCCTCCGGACTGAGTGCCCACATAAAGATCAACCTGGCCGTCCGCATGAAACACAACCCGAGAGGTCTCTGTCGGGTTGCCTAAGATACTCTCTATATAGCAGCAGAGCCCCAAGCCGCGCAGCAGCCCCTTTTTCGCACTTGCTGCACGCCGCTCCGCAAAGCCTTCAAGCTCTGCCTCTTGAGCCAAACGATCTAAAACATGTCCGAAGTCGCCAACGTCGTAGCGCACCTGGCTGGCCGTTTTATACGGAAACTTCTCTGGCGCGATAAAGTTACGGCGTCGGAACTCCCAAGCATCGATACCAAGTTCACGGGCGGTATAATCCATGGCCCGCTCCAACACATAAATCGCCTCGGGACGCCCTGCGCCACGATAGGCATCCACCTGCGTCGTGTTGGTGTAAATCCCAGTGACTTGCAGATGCGCCACCTCAATATCGTAAAGACCGGTTAAAACTTTTGAAAACAGCTGCGTTTGAATGGGTTGCGCAAATTGACCCGAATAAGCGCCCATATTGGCCAATGTCTGCACCTGATAGCCGATGATCTTGTGATCGGCATCCACAGCCAGGGTCGCAGTAGAGGTCAGATCCCGACCACTGTTGTCAGATAGCATCGCCTCCGACCTGTCCGACATCCAGCGCACAGGACGATTGAGCATGCGAGCCGCCTGCGCTGCTAGAAAATATTCCGGATAGGCCATGGCTTTCATACCAAAACCGCCACCAACGTCGGGGTTTGTCACGCGGATTTCGCTTTCTGACAGGCCCAACATCTTGGCCAATTGCGCCTTTTGCGACCAGACCCCCTGTCCATTCACGCACAGATGCAACCGCCCATCTTCGATATCGGCCCAACAGCCGCGCGGCTCCATAGAATTGCAAATTACACGGTTGTCGGAAATTTCAAAACTCACGACATGGGCCGCTTTGACTTTCACCGCCTCCATCTGGACGCTGTCGCCCAAAGCCCACTCAAAGGCAACGTTATTCGGCGCTGCGTCATGCAAAATTGGCCCGCCAGGCTGCAACGCAAGATGTACCGGCAGGTCATCAACCTCAAACTCAATCATATCCGCCGCAACCCGCGCCTGCGCATATGTATCGGCAAAGACCATGGCGACCGGCTCACCTACAAAGCGCACCTTGTCTTTGGCCAGTAAAAATCGATCAGTGTTCGGCGCCAATTGACCGTCTTGGTTTTTCACCAAACTGGCTTCCATCTTGCCCGAGAGCCCGGCCTTCTCTAGCCGTTCCGCGGTGAGCACGAGATGCACCCCATAGGCCTCTTCAGCCTCTTGCGTGTCCAGCGCAGTGATGGCCCCATGCGCGTAGCTTGAACGCAGCACATAGCCATGCAACGCACCCTGTGGAGCGGTATCATCCACATATTGCCCACCGCCGGTCAGAAAACGATCGTCTTCTCGCCGCAAAACCGATTGGCTCTTCCCAAATTTTTCCACGCAGCTGCTCCTAAGTTTCATTAAATAGTAACAAGCTGCTCCCGACTGTCTAGCCACGAGCAGATTAATTTTTTAATGTCGTATTCAGGCAAGACCGCCGCTTTAAGACATGGCGCATTTGCACCATACAAGGAGTTTACAATGGCCAATACCGAGACCTCCAACCATCTGTCCCAGATACAAATCCAAAGCTATTGGGAGAACGGTTTTTTATGCCCAATCCCGGCAATCTCCCCTCAACAATGCCAAGACTGGCGCGCCCAGTTGGAGACGATTGAAGGCGATTGGCTCGACAACGGCCTACCGCGGGCTTTGAATATATATAAGCGCGTCAATGCGCATGTGGTCATGCCGCTCGCCTATGAAATCGCAGCCCATAGCGCGATATTGGATGGGGTTGAGGGTATTTTGGGGCTGGATATTTTGCTCTATTCCACAGAATTTTTAATCAAAGAACCACGGACAAAACATGTGGTGACTATGCATCAGGACCTTGCCTAATCGGGCCTGGGTGAAATTGACGGAATACTTACCGCTTGGCTGGCGCTCTCGCCCGCAACGCCGCAAAGTGGGTGTATGGATTTTGTAAAAGGCAGTCACAAAAACCCGATTGTTCCCCATGAGGATAGCTTTGACGAGCTAAACCTTCTGTCACGGGGACAAGAAATCAAAGTCGATGTGGCCGAGGAAGACAAATCCAGCGGCGCCCTAACCACTGGTGAGATCAGCCTGCACCACGGTTTGATGATCCATGGTTCGGGGGCCAATACCAGCCACGACCGTCGAATTGGTGTGGTGATGCGCTTTTTGAGCCCGCATGTGAAAAAACCAAACAATGCACCCGACTACGGCGTGCCGATGCGCGGCCGTTGCGACACTGGAAATTTCACCCTCTGCGACGCACCAAAGGGCTTGTTTCATCCAGACGATCTTTTACTCTATGAAGAAATTCGAACAGAACAGGCCAAAGTCATGATGGCGGGCGCCAAGGGCAATGCAGAGATGTACGCATGATGGACCGAGTAAAATTTCGCGCAATGATAGATGGCGATGCGGCAGATTATGCCTTTCTCACCGAACATGAGATTGAGCATACCAAGGGCACGGCCGATCGCCTGCTTCAGGCTTTGGTAATGTTGGATGAAGGCCTTTCGGGCTACCAAGTGACACGTTTGGGCCATTCGCTTCAATCGGCCACGCGCGCTGAACGCGATGGGGCAGATACAGATTGGATTGTCTCGGCACTCTTGCATGATATTGGCGATATTTTCGCACCCTACAATCACGATGAATACGCCGCCAGTATTTTGCGCCCTTTCGTGCGGGAGCAATGTGCCTGGGTTGTCGAAAAACATGGTGATTTCCAGATGATATACTATGGCCATCACGTCGGCGGCAACCCAGACAAGCGCGAGACCTATAGAGGACATATCTACTTCAATGATTGCGCTACGTTTTGCGAAAGATGGGACCAAAATAGCTTTGATCCAGAGTATGATACTTTGCCGATGGAGCATTTTGCCGATCGCGTGCGGGAGGTTTTTGCGCGGCAACCGTATGATCCAGCCGTCCTGCGCGCCGGCGCACGCGAGGCTTTGGTCAGCTAGGGCTTTCACTCGCCCAGAGAAATAGGTATTCGAAGACAAATTCGAAGGATACCTGAATCTCATGGCCATGGAAAAATTCAACGCAGCAGAAGCTGAAGATCGTCTTTACAAAGCCTGGGAGGCGGCGGGCTGTTTTACGGCCGGGGCCAATGCCAAACCCGGAGCGTCAAGCTATTGCATCATGATCCCCCCGCCCAATGTCACCGGGGTTTTGCACATGGGTCATGCCTTCAACAATACTTTGCAAGATATCTTGGTACGTTGGCATCGGATGCGCGGCTTCGACACCCTGTGGCAGGCCGGCACAGACCATGCGGGCATCGCCACGCAGATGGTTGTTGAGCGGCAATTGGCAGAACGGGGCGAGCCAGGCCGTGTGGCCCTCGGACGCGAGAAATTTTTGGAAAAAGTCTGGCAGTGGAAAGAGCAGTCTGGCGGAACAATTGTAAATCAGCTCAAGCGCTTGGGTGCATCTTGTGACTGGAACCGCACTGCCTTCACGATGGCGGGCGCGCAGGGTGATACGCGCACCGGCCATGAAAATAGTCCAAATTTCCACGATGCTGTGATCAAAGTCTTTGTTGAAATGTACAACAAAGGTCTGATCTACCGCGGCAAGCGTCTGGTCAATTGGGATCCGCATTTTGAAACGGCCATCTCAGATCTCGAAGTTGAGAATATCGAAGTCGCCGGCCATATGTGGCATTTCAAATACCCTTTAGCGGGCGGCGCCACCTATACCTATGTGGAAAAGGATGAAGACGGCACAGTCACGCTGCAAGAAGAACGCGACTATATCTCAATCGCCACCACCCGCCCGGAGACCATGCTTGGCGACGGAGCGGTTGCGGTGCATCCCTCCGACGAGCGCTATGCACCAATTGTAGGAATGATGTGTGAGATTCCCGTCGGACCCAAGGCCCAGCGGCGCTTGATCCCCATCATCACCGATGAGTACCCAGACAAAGACTTTGGCTCTGGCGCGGTCAAAATCACTGGGGCGCATGATTTTAATGACTATCAAGTCGCCAAACGTGCCGGCATTCCGATGTATAACCTGATGGACACCAAGGCCAACCTGCGGGCCGATGGACAGAGCTATGCGACAGAGGCGGCCACCGCCCAGCGCATCGCCAATGGTGATGAGAGCTTTGACGAGGCAAAAATAGCCGCCATCAATATGGTGCCAGATGCCTATCGCGGCATGGAGCGTTTTGAAGCGCGCAAAAAAATTGTTGATGACATCACGCGCGAAGGTTTGGCGGTGATGATCCAAGAGACTGTAACCGACGCGGAAGGCCAAGAAAGCAGTCGCTCAATTCCTTTGGTGGAAAATAAACCCATCATGCAACCCTTCGGAGATCGCTCGAAAGTTGTGATTGAACCGATGCTGACAGATCAATGGTTTGTTGACACCGATAAAATTGTAGCTCCAGCACTTGAGGCGGTGCGCGATGGTACAGTCAAAATACTGCCAGAATCCGAAAAAAAAGTCTATTTTCATTGGCTCGAAAACATCGAGCCTTGGTGTATTTCTCGACAGTTGTGGTGGGGCCATCAAATTCCGGTTTGGTTTGATGAGACCGGTGCACAATATTGCGCCGCGACCGAAGCCGAGGCGCAGGCCATGGCCGGAGCCGATGCACTTCTGACCCGGGATCCCGATGTGCTGGACACTTGGTTCTCCTCTGGACTTTGGCCCATCGGAACTTTGGGCTGGAGCGGAGAGGCTGAGGTCGATGCGCAAAATGACATGCTGCAAAGGTTTTTTCCAACCTCTGATCTCATCACCGGCTCTGACATCTTATTTTTCTGGGTTGCGCGGATGATGATGATGCAACTGGCCGTGGTTGATCAAGTGCCCTTCAACACCATCTACCTGCATGGTTTGGTGCGGGATGCTAAGGGCAAAAAAATGAGTAAGTCCACAGGCAACGTGGTCGACCCGCTGGAGATTATCGACGAATTTGGCGCAGATGCACTGCGCTTTACCAACGCCTCGATGGCCTCTCTCGGCGGGGTGCTCAAACTGGATATGCAGCGCATTGCAGGATATCGAAATTTCGGCACAAAGCTCTGGAACGCCTGTTCTTTTGCCGAATTTAATGAGGCGTTTGAACACAGAAGCGATTCCATTCCAAGCTCGGATTTGGCGCTCAACAAATGGATCATCGGCGAAGTGGGTCGGGTACGCGTTGCCGTGGATACCGCGCTCGACGGCTATCGCTTCAACGATGCAGCCTCCGCGCTCTATGGCTTTGTCTGGGGTACGCTGTGCGATCGCTACCTCGAACTGTCAAAGCCAATTTTGAGAGGCAACCATTCCAGCGGCGACGCCGGGCGGTTGGAAACACAAATCACTTTGGCTTGGGTTTTAGAACAATCTATGACCTTGCTGCATCCCATTATGCCGTTCATCACCGAAGAGCTTTGGGGCATCACTGCACCGCGTACGCATATGCTGGTGCATCAAGATTGGCCAGACTATGGGCTTGAATTGGTCGATGCATCCGCCAGCGAAGAAATCAGATGGGCCATTTCATTGATTGATTCCATCCGCTCTGCCCGCGCGCAAATGAATGTGCCCGCCGGTGCAAAAGTGCCTTTGGTGCAAGTGTCCATTAGCCCAGCCGGTCAAGCGGCTTTATCTGCAAATATGGCGCAGATTCAACAAATGGCTCGGATCACCGAAGTCTCCCAAGTGTCTGAAATGCCCAAAGGGGCAATCACCATCACAGCGCCTCAAGCCACCTTCGGCCTGCCACTGGCAGATATTATCGATGTGGCAGCCGAGAAGATGCGACTTGAAAAAAATATGGGCAAATTGGCAAAAGAGCTGGGCGGCCTGCGGGGACGTTTGAACAACCCCAATTTCGCAGCCTCCGCGCCAGCCGAGGTCTTGGCAGAAACACGCGCCAATCTTGAAGCCCGCGAGGAGGAAGAGGCGAAACTCTCTATCGCATTGGCCAGATTGGAAGAAATCGGATAGGCTGTTCTGAGATCTTTTCGCCTGGAGACCGTTGCATGTCACATTATGCGCTCACCGCCTTAGCCAACTCATTGCCAGCCACAGTGCCCTTTGTGGGGCCAGAAACCCAAGAGAGGACCTTGGGTCGGGCTTTCGCGGCCAGGTTGGGGGCCAATGAAAGCCAATTTGGCCCCTCACCCCGTGCGCTGGAAGCAATGGTGCAAGCGGCCGCTGACGTTTGGCAATATGGTGACCCGGAAAACCATGACCTTAAACACGCGCTGGCTGCGCATCACAACATTGATCCGGACCATATAACAGTGGGTGAAGGCATTGACGGCCTATTATTGACTTTGACCCGCCTCACCATTGCGCCAGGAGACTCCATTCTCACCTCGCTCGGCGCCTATCCAACATTCACTTATCATGCCGTTGGCAATGGTGGCATGATCCATGCCGTGCCATATCTGGACGATCACCAGGACCCTCAAAGCCTCGCAGAGCAAGCGCGCCTGTTGGACGCGAAACTGGTCTATTTCGCCAATCCCGACAATCCAATGGGCAGCTGGCACGCTGCGGACACTGTGCATGGATTGATTGATAACTTGCCCAGGTCCTGCCTTTTGGTGCTTGATGAAGCCTATATTGACCTCGCTCCAAGCGGCACCGCGCCCGACCTATTGCCCGAAACCGACAATGTGATCCGTCTGCGGACCTTTTCGAAAGCCTATGGAATGGCTGGCGCGCGGGTGGGCTATGCAATAGGACCGAAATCGCTGATGACAGCCTTCGAGAAAATGCGCAATCACTTTGGCCTGTCTCGAATATCGCAAGCTGGGGCCTTGGCTGCCCTCCACGATCAAACCTATGTGGCGGAAATCAAAGAAAAAGTGGCAAAAAGCCGCGCGACCCTGGCGCAAATTGCCAACGACAATGGTCTGACATCCCTACCATCAGCCACAAATTTCGTTACGATAGATTGCGGCGGTGACGGCGATTTTGCAGGCAAAGTCCTCGAGCAGATGATCGCGCGCGCTGTGTTTGTCCGCATGCCGGCCGTGGCGCCGATGAACCGTTGCATCCGCATCTCATGCGGAGCTGAGGACGCGATGGCTTTGGTTGCAAAAACCTTGCCAGAAGCCCTGAAAGCGGCAAGAGCCAGTTAGGCTAGTCGCGACTCGCCTCTGCCAGCACCCGCGCCGCAGCTTCCAATCCCCCCGCACTATGCGGAATATCTGAAGCCATCAAACCAGATTGGATCGCCCCAAGCGCTCCCATAATCATATGCGCATTGACATGACCCATATGCCCAATGCGGAAAAACCCATCCGCATTCGGATCGTCATCAGTGGCCATATTCAAGCCGATGCCCAGCGTCAGACCGGCTTGATGCTCCGTCCAACGGCGTAAATTTAGCCCATTGGGCGCCCCGATCGAAAGCGCCGTGACAGCACGGCTGCGCCGAGCCGGTTCGGCGATATTCATCTTCAAAGGTCCGCCTTGGCCCCAAGCCTCGCAGGCCGCCCAAACCGCCTGGGCGATCGCCTCATGCCGTGCCCAGACATGGCTCAATTCTTCTTCAAGAATCATATCCAAAGCCTCACGCAACCCTAGCAAATGCTGCGTCGGCGCAGTGCCGCAAAAATATTGATAAAAATATTCAGGATTGATGCGCGTATTCCAATCCCAATAGGAACTCACACGGGTCATCGCATTGCGCGCCGCGGCGGCCTTATCGGAGAAAAACACAAAAGAAATACCAGGCGGGGTCATCAAGCCTTTTTGACAGGCTGTGACCATGAGATCGACGCCCCATTCATCCATTAAAAATTTATCACAGCCAAGACTGGCAATACAATCAACCATGAGCAATGCGCCGTGCCCCGTGGAATCTAAACTCTGGCGCAGCAGTGAAATGTCGTTGAGCACTGAGGTGGATGTGTCCACATGGACCGCCATCACCGCCTTGATGCGCCCCGACCTGTCGGCGGCAAGATGCGCCTCGACCTGCGCCAAATCGATCGTGGCTTGATTGCCAAAACCAAGTGTCTCGACTGTCACCCCGAGGGCGCTGGCCATTTCACCCCACCCGACGCAGAACCGACCGGTTGCCAGCACCAAAACCGTATCGCCCTCTGCCAATACGTTTGAGACAGCCGCTTCCCAAGCGCCATGGCCATTGGCGATATAGATTGCCGCCTGCCCGGCCGTACCGGCCACATGCTTCAGATCGGGAATCAGACTGTGCGTCAGCTCAATCAATCCCCCCTCATAGATATTCGGACAAGGTTGATGCATGGCTTGCAAAACGCGTTCGGGCATGACCGAAGGACCCGGGATAGCGAGATAAGAACGGCCTTGAGACAGCGACATAGAATTTCACCTCGAATAAGATGGTTTATCGGTATTCGCGGTTTACTGCCGCGTCAAGCGGCCCTCCCTTGCAGCACCGCACACAAAGCACTAACACGCGCTTATGGACATGAAATCATCATCCCCCAAAGACATAAAACAAGGCGCCTTGTTCCTTTGGCTCTGGCGCGAGTACCTGCGGCGCCATATGTGGGTCTTGGCTGTCATTGTCGTATTGATGATGATCGAAGGCAGCATGGTGGGCGGACTAGCCTGGATGATGCAGCCTCTCTTTGACGGCGTGTTTGTCGGTGGCAGTACAAACCAATTGTGGTTGGTGGGCGGCATTGTCTCGGGTTTGTTTTTGATCCGAGGCGTGCTGTCGGTGGTGCACCGGGTTCTCATGACCAAAATTGCCAAGCAATCCGTAGCCGATTTGCAAAATGATTTGCTGCGCCACTTGCTCAAATTGGATCTCAGTTTTTTCGCTCGCTATGCTCCGGGATATTTGATGGAGCGCGTCAACGGCGATGTGCAGGCGGTGGCGGGAATATGGGCGCTTTTGGTGCGCGGCGCGGCCCGTGATCTCATCGGATTGGTATCGCTTTTTGCGGTCATGCTCTCCATCGATTGGCTTTGGACCTTTGCAGCACTGGTCGGTGCACCTTTGCTGTTGTTTCCCTCGCTGGTGGCACAACGCTACACGCGCAAACAGGCCGTTAAAGCCCGAGAAGTCGCCGGCAACATGGCGACGCGCCTCAATGAAGCCTTCCACGGGGTAGGAACGATCAAGCTCAATGGCTTGGAGCGTTACTACACCGACCGCTATCGTTCGCTCACCAAACGGCAGATTGAAGTTGAGGTCAAAACTCTGTTTGGCACGGCCGTTATCCCCTCGCTGGTGGATGTGATGAGTGGCATCGGCTTTGCCTGCGTCATCATTTACGGTGGATATGAAATCATCAGCGGCGCCAAAACCGTTGGGCAATTCATGGCGTTCTTCAGCGCCTTGGGATTGGCGTTTGAACCGCTGCGACGCTTGGCCGGCATCTCTGGGTTGATCAATGCTGCGTCTGTCTCCATTCAACGAATGCGCGATATTTTCAACCATCAACCAACGCTGCTCGGTCCGGATCATCCAAAACCTGTTCAGCCCTTTGGCGATATTGAATTTAACAATGTCAGTTTAGAATTTGGCGAAACGCCAGTTCTACGCGAAGTCTCTTTCCGCGCGCCGTCTGGAAAAACTACCGCAATTGTCGGTGCCTCAGGCGCGGGCAAAACCACGATCTTCAATGCGCTGACCCGGCTTTACGCCCATAGCTCGGGCGAGATCACGATCTCCGGCCTGGCGAATACGGAAATTGATCCCAGCGCCCTTCGAGCCTGCATTTCAGTTGTGTCGCAAGACAGCTTGCTGTTTGATGAAACCCTTGGCGAAAACATTACACTTGATGCCCGCGATATCGACCCGTTGAAACTCGATGAGGTAATCTCTGCGGCCCATGTTGCCGATTTCCTGCCAAGCCTCGCCCAAGGTATGGACACCGAAGTTGGACCACGCGGCACCAACCTGTCAGGCGGGCAGCGTCAACGGGTAGCCATCGCCCGCGCGCTCTTGCGCGATACCCCTATTTTGCTGTTGGATGAAGCCACCTCAGCGCTTGACACCCAATCCGAAGTTTTGGTGCAAGACGCTCTAGAGAAACTCTCTGCGAACCGAACCACTTTGGTCATCGCCCATCGCCTGTCAACAATTGTATCTGCCGATCATATCATCGTTATGGATAGAGGCCGGGTGATTGAGCGGGGCACACATGCGGAGCTCATTGCAGCGGGTGGGCATTACTCGGATCTATGCCGCTTGCAATTTGATCATTCCGAAAGCAAATAAGGCGCGTGGCTCGCCTTTCAGCTCTCATAGCGGCATGACACAGAACGCGGTTCAGGGTCCGTGATACCGACGCGCCAAGTCTTCTGGAGCTGCACCCAATAAATACCGCAACAAAAGGCCAAGGTTCTTGGCCCCACGCCGCAACCAGCCCTGCTGCTGATACTTGTCAGCGCCTGTAAAAGCACAGGCTGGAAGTCGGCGAATTTTGCGCCTCATGGATCGCGCAAGCGCCACATCCTCCATCAGTGGTTGATCTGGATAGCCTCCCGCTCGGTCGTATTCGCTTCGTTGCAGTAAGAGCCCCTGGTCACCGTAGGGCAGACCAAAGACGTCACTGCGCAGGTTTGCCCAGGCCGCCACCGACCGGGGCGCAAGACCTCGGGCGCGAAAGGCCAGTGAAAAACACAACGGACCTTGCTGCATGCGGGCTTTGACCTGCTCGGCCCAGCCCTCTTGCAAGATCGTATCCGCATGCAAAACCATAACCCATGCTCCGCGCGTCGCGGCGACCCCCCGGCGCAATTGCCCGCCGCGCGAGGCGGCACCAATCACCACCTCCGCGCCCCAAGCCATGGCGATAGCGCCGCTGGAATCCGTTGATCCTCCGTCAGTGACAACCACCTCGCAGACCAATCCAGCGTCCAATCCCTCGATCAACGACAAAAGGGTCGCCGGAAGGCTCTTGGCAGAATTAAGTGTAGGGATGACAACGGAAATCGGTGCAGACATGCGGCCTCTGGCTTTGCGGTCAAAACAGCTTATATGGGAAGCATAGAGAAAGGAATAGCCATGGCCCTGCCAGAACAGCCCCGCAGCATCCTTCAAGTCACCGGTGCCGACCGGATCGGTTTTTTGCAAAACCTCGTGACCAATGATGTCTCCGCACCTGGATTACATTACACGGCGCTGCTGACCCCGCAGGGCAAATATCTTGCAGATTTCTTCATACTGCACCGGCCAGATGATCTGCTCATCGACATAGCCTCAGAAATTTGCCCGAGCATACGCGCGCGCCTGACGATGTATCGCCTGCGCGCCGACGTCCAAATTGGTGAAGTGGCTGTCGACCTGTGCTGCGGATTGGGAACGATCCCGCCAGATGGTTTTGCCGATCCGCGCAATCCAAATTTAGGCTGGCGCGCCTACGGGCGGCAAGAAGCCGGTTCCATTGACTGGCCAGCCTTGCGCGTAGCGCATATCATACCAGAGACCGGGATAGAATTAACGCCAGATCGCTTTATCCTAGAAATGGATTTCGAGCGTCTGAGCGGGGTAGATTTTAAAAAAGGCTGCTATGTCGGGCAAGAAATCGTCGCACGCATGAAACATAAAACCGAGCTCCGCAAAGGTTTGCGGCAAGTCAAGATCTCAGGATCCGCACCGGTTGGCGCGGCTATTTTTGCCAACGAAAAACCCGCCGGCGTGGTGTACACGCAACACGGCGGGCTTGCGTTGGCCTATCTGCGCTTTGATCGAATCGCACCCGAGATGGTAGCAGGCTCGGCGATCATCACAGTTTAGGCGCGTTCTGTGTATTCCATCGAAATAGTGTCAACGATGATCAACTCATCTTGCCCCACGAAGGGCGGCACCATGACTTTCAATCCATTGTCTAAAACCGCAGGCTTAAAAGAATTGGCAGCCGTTTGACCTTTTACCACAGGCTCTGTCTCAACGATTTTACAAGTCACCTTTTGAGGTAGGGTTGCATGCAATGCTTCGGCCTCGTGATACTCAATCTGGACCGTCATCCCATCTTGCAAAAACGGGCGGCGCTCACCAAGCAGTTCTGCAGGCAGTTCGATCTGGTCATAGGTTTCCATATCCATGAACACCAGCATGCCGTCATTTTCATACAGGAACTGCTGATCCTTTTGCTCCAAACGTACTTTTTCCACTTTATCCGCAGACCGAAACCGCTCGTTTAATTTCGATCCATTGCGCAGATTGCGCATTTCGACCTGAGCAAAAGCGCCGCCTTTTCCTGGCTTTACGTGGTCAATTTTCACTGCGGTCCATAGACCGCCATTGTGTTCAAGCACGTTGCCGATGCGTATTTCATTTCCGTTAATCTTTGGCATGTATAGAACCTTGGGTAAAAGGTTGATTTTGATTCAACACCGCCTATATCGAAGCAAAGTTGAGGTTTCAAGCCAAGACGCGCGGTGAAGGTGGTGGTCAAGCTATGCGCTTAACGCATGGCAGACATTCCAAAAGAGACCACCCGAATCGTTTTCGATCCTGCATAAGGAGCGCAGATCGAAAAGTTCAAGAGTAAGAATTAAAAGGACACGAGATGAAAGATTTCGTCGACGGAAACGCCTTTAACAACGAACAGGGCAACCGTGCCCGCAAACTCTTTGCCGCCGTTGTGTTGGCTGCATTAGATGATGCGATTGCGGACGACAAGAAATACGGCAACGGACCGGAGCAAATCGCACGTTGGGCACGCTCTCGCGATGGGCGCGAAGTGCTGTCCTGCGCCGGAATCGATCCCAACGAACGTGTGGTCTCTGGCCTTATGGACTTTGTTGGTAAGGGTATCCGCACCTCTGTGGCTCTAAGTCGCGAGGAGAGTGAGCGCCGCCAGCAGGCGGAAGCCGCATAAAACCTCACAACGGTTTAGAACGCCAACGCGCCCAAATGGGCGCGTTTTGCGTTTCGGCGCTCAGACTGCCGAAAAAGGCACGAAACTGCCGCATTGAAGATGACTCCGGCGCAAGCCTCTGACTAGACTTAGTTCATGTTCGGACCGCCAAACTGGTATTCACCTAGGGCAGACCATGCTGACGCCTCAAGGAGAACCCGATGACCAAAGCGATTATGTTACAGGGTGCCGGATCAAATGTCGGCAAATCGATTTTAGTAGCCGGGATCTGCCGCGCCTTGGTCAAACGCGGCCATCACCCGGCGCCGTTCAAGCCCCAAAACATGTCCAATAACGCCGCAGTCACGGTTGACGGTGGCGAGATTGGTCGCGCGCAGGCGTTGCAAGCTCTGGCCTGCGGACTGCCGGCAATCGTCGATATGAACCCGGTACTGTTAAAACCTGAGTCTGAAATTGGTGCGCAGGTGGTGGTTCAAGGTCAAAGGATGACCACTGTCAAAGCCCGGGATTATGCAGCACTCAAGCCCAGCTTGATGCCGCGCGTCCTCGACTCCTTTCACCGCTTAGCCAAAACTGCCGATTTTATCATAATAGAAGGTGCAGGAAGCCCGGCCGAAATCAACCTGCGCGCCGGGGATATCGCCAATATGGGTTTTGCAGAGACCGCTAATGTTCCGGTGATCTTGATTGGCGACATTGATCGTGGCGGGGTGATTGCACAAATGGTCGGAACGCATGCAGTGCTATCAAGCCAAGATCGCAATCGGATCACCGGTTTTGCAATCAATAAGTTTCGCGGAGATGTATCACTCTTTGATGAGGGCATGACCGCAATCGCCGAGCACACCGGATGGGCGACGCTCGGCGTCTTGCCGTGGTTTGCCGAGGCTTGGAAATTGCCAGCCGAAGATGTGATGGATATCGCAACACGGGCCGGCGGCGCGATAAAAATCGTCGTTCCGCGTCTCGAACGAATTTCCAATTTTGATGATCTCGATCCACTGGTCGCAGAGCCCAATGTAACCGTTGAAATCATTGAGCAAGGTCAGCCATTGCCCGGTGACGCCTCGCTCGTGATCTTGCCTGGAAGCAAGTCCACGATCAGCGATTTAGAAAATTTCCGCGCCAACGGCTGGGATATTGATCTTCAGGCCCATCACCGCAGAGGCGGTCAAATCATTGGCATTTGCGGTGGTTATCAAATGCTGGGACGCAAAGTTCATGACCCAGACGGAATAGAAGGTGCGCCACGCTCCATCGATGGGTTGGGATATTTAAATATTGAAACCACAATGATCCCAAAGAAAAACCTATCATTGACCAAAGCGCGCAGTGTACAAACCAACACGCCCGTCAGCGGCTACGAGATCCACCTTGGCCAGAGCAGCGGAGCGGATTGCCAAAACCCATGGCTCCAACTTGCAGACCGGTATGAGGGAGCGGTTTCCGCCGATGGTCTGGTGCGCGGGTGTTATTTACACGGCCTTTTTTCATCTGACGGCTTTCGAGCAGAGGTCTTGGAAATGCTCGGCACGCACTCACAGCTCGTCTCCTATGATGCGGCTGTCGAAGACACTTTGGATCAACTCGCCGCCTTTATCGAGCTGCATCTGGATGTTGATGCGCTGATTGCTTTGGCAAGACCCGTCGCACTCTAAGCGCTGCATCTGGCAACGCAGCTCTAGCGACGATCAAGGATCACGGTCATCAATCATCGTCAGAACAGCGTCCGACAGCTCGCCGCGCATCGGACCGGCCAGGGCGCGGCGAAGGTTGCCAATGACCTTCAAATATTCGGGATCATGTGACAGGGGCGTCGCAGGTGCAGGCTTGGGCACCTCAGGGGAGCTATGCTCGACGCCAGCTTGATCCTCGCGCGTGAGAACAATCGGCCCCAAGGATGCCGGCCCAACCCGCTGGTGAGCTTGCAACACCAAAGGGGCGGCGACATCAGAACCGTGTTCCAACGCTGGGGCATCAGAAATTAACTTGCGCATGGATAGAACCAAAGCATCTGGCTCCGGATAATTGTCCTTACGGGTCACAGCACCTCCTCGTCACCGGAGCTTGCACCGATCACAGTAAGCGGCCCAGCTCAATTTCCAGCCAAGCCTTTTAGCACGCGATCCAAGGCCGCGCCTTGCTTGCTTTTAGCCCGAGGCGCCGATTTTACCAAATTGTAATATTCCGACGGGTCATAGGTTTTTACGCCAAGATCAAGAGCGGTGGCGGTTAATTTCCCCATCGCGGCGAGCAAGCTGTAACTCGCGATCTGCTCATCTATTTGCGTTGAAATACGGCTGACACGCGCATCCAGAAGTTCTTGCTCGGCATTTAGCACATCCAAAGTCGTGCGCGCCCCCAAAGAGGCTTCCTCCCGCACACCGCGAAAGGCAACGCCAGCCGCTTCAATTTGCCGATCCGTTGCCTCGCCCGTGGATCGCGCGACCTCCAAAACAACAAAGGCATTGCGCACAGTCTGCTCAACCTCAAGACCCGCAACATGTAACCGCGCGCGCGTTGCATCCCGTTGCGCAATCGCAGAACGGCTGGCTGAGGCAATAGCGCCGCCGCTGTAAACCGGTCCGCTGACGGTCAAACTCAAGCTTCGGGTCACCTCACCATCAAGGTCCACATTAGAGAGGCCTGCACCCGCTTCAAGCCTCGGGCGATAGGCCAGCTGCGAGGCCTTCACCGCAAGCTCAGCCGCCGCCACCTCATGTTTAACGCGAATAAGTTCCGGATGATGGGATCGCGCCGTTGAAATGGCAGCCGATGCATCTTTTGGTAGTTCAGGCAAGCTCGAGGGGGTCACGAGATCACCGGGTTCACGACCCACAACCGCATGATATTCTGCCGCGGCCTTTGCCAATTCGCCTTGAGCGCTCGCTAGCGACGCCCGCGCACTGGCCAAACGCGCCTCTGCCAGTGCCACATCCGTCCGTGTGACCTCACCAACATCAAACCGATCCTGAGCGGCGCGCAGTTCTTGCTCAATCAATTCTACATTGGCCGATCGAAGCGACACAAATTCCACCGAACGGCGGTAATTCATGTGTGCCGTGGCCGCGCGCAAAAGCACATTTTGCTCAATCTCCACCAACGATTGCCGCGTCGCCAAAACAGTTTCTTTCAGCGCCTCCGTCTGCAAATCAGAGCTGCCAAAATCATAAAGCAGCCATTTGGCATTCAAGCTGGTGGTCAAACTGTCGCTATTGGCCGCGTCACTGTAAGCGTGGGCAAATCTTGAGCTCCAACTGATCACCGGGCGCAAAGCGGCTACGGCATCGGCGACCTTTTCATCCGCCGCACGTAACAAGGCGCGATTTTGCACCAATATCCCGCTATTTTTGTATGCGTTGCGCAGGCTGTCCCGCAGGCTCTCGGCCGCAGCCAGGCTGGGTGTCGCCAACATCAAAATGGCCGCGCAGCTTAATTCAGCAAATTTCCGTCCAAACATCCGTCCCCCCCCAGGCAAAAGAATCATTTCAGTTTCTAAAGAGCAAAACTGCGCTCTTTCACAAATCCGCTCAACACGGGCGCAAAGGCATTGCAGGCAAAACGCCAAGACAGCTGGCCATCGGATTTATAGCCGACCCGAACCGCGCCCTGACCTTTTTGGCTAAAGACCGCGACAATGCGGCCCCCTTCAGCCAATTGCGCAATCACGGCCTCGGGCATGTACTCCACAGCTCCTTGAACGACGATTACGTCAAAAGGAGCATGTTGCGCGGCCCCTTCGGCCAAACTGCCCTGCACAACCGCAACGTTCAAACAGCCCTCCGCGGCTAAATTCGCCTCAGCTTCCGTGGCCATATCTTCATTTTCTTCAATGGATACAACTGCTTCCGAGAACTTGCCAATCACAGCCGAAGAATAACCAAGACCGCACCCAAGATCCAAAACCAACTCATTGCCTTGAATGTCCACAGCATCGAGCATTTTGGCAAAGGTGCGCGGCTCAAGAATTATGCGGCCATGACCCAAATCCAAAATCGCATCCGCATAGGCCGTTTCACATAGGTGATCTGGAACAAAAACCTCGCGCCGCACCTGAAGCATAGCGTCGATGATTGGAAATTTCGTCACATCAGCCGGTCTTATTTGTGTGTCGACCATCGTGGTCCGACGGCTTAAAAAATCAGTCATGTCAGGTATTCCTGTCGTC
>JAKMFM010000035.1 GCA_022425445.1 Planktomarina sp. | reverse complement strand
CGTCAATCTCGTCATAGGCTTTAAAGTCACCAAATTGCTTGGTGATCGCAGCTGTCAAGGTTGTCTTGCCATGGTCAACGTGACCAATCGTGCCGATGTTAACGTGGGGTTTCGAGCGTTCAAACTTATCCTTAGCCATGGGTGGGCAGACTTATATGTTAAAGGGGGCACGCGGCCCGCGATTGTGATATGGCCGGGCAGATATTGGAGAGCGCGACGAAAATCAAGACCCTTGTTACAAAGCCCTCAGACCCGCCTTCACTCACTGCTGGATTGGCCAGCGTGCTCTTGAGCATCATCGGGCAAAATGACAATAGTGTCTGGTCCCTCAAACCAAGGCTGTTTGCGCAGCCAATCTTCGGTTTTTTTTGCCGCTTGTTCGGAGAGATCTCGCATTTGCTGCGCGCGGCTGCGGGTGAAGCCCGAACCCAAAATAGATCCACCAGTGAGCCGTTCAATCACAGTGATTTGATGGGGCTTTTCTGTCAGGACCTTGCCCGTATGATCCTCGACGACAATAACCGTGAAAATCAAGATAGACTTTGGTGCCGCAATAAATGGGATGCCCGGCTTGGCCAAGACATATCCGCCCGCCGTGATGCCCAAGTGGTAGTAAGACCCGCCTTCAAATCTAGATAAACGCGCTGTGAAGGCCTCATCTATAGCCTGCATCCATTCCTCACGGCTGGCACTGCGTGAAAGCGGCCCTTTGGCCAATTGCGCCTCTGCTCGCGGCACCAATTGCCCCAGCCTAAAATTTCCGATGGGCATAATTTCTTCGGTTAAATCCCGCGTTGGCGCCGCACAGGCCGCAGACAAGAGCAACACAACAACTGAAACAAAACGCATCAACATATCAGCTCCTTATATCGCCCGATCTGCTACCAAACCTGCCCCCGCATGACAACATAAAGACGGATGCCCGCCCTATTTGGCGCAAATTTGTTGAATGGCTTGCCACTCTTCAGATGACACCGTTTTATTGTAATTCTGCGCCGTCTGAACGGCGTCGCGGGCATGGGCCGCTCTTGCCGCACTGGGTGGATGCGAGCTCATCCACCCCATGCCAAAGTCTTGGTCCTTAATTTCCGGAAGCAACAGTTCGAAAAGTTCCGCCAATGCTTCGGGGGATACGCCAGCCTTGGCCAATTGCGCCAGGGCAAAATCATCCGCCCGAGCCTCAACATCGCGTGAATTTTTAGCCGTTATCAACTGCTCCCCAATAAGGGCCAGCACGGTCCCGCCTGTGGCATCACCAAGGACCAAAGACAGCAAGCCGGCCGTCCCCGCCGCCCGTAATGCATGCACAATTGGATCCCTTTGCGCCACATGGCCCAGCTCATGGGCCATAACCGAAGCCAATTGTTCGGGCGTTTCGGCCATTTCGATCAAACCGCGCATCACGATGATATATCCACCGGGGAGGGCAAAGGCATTAATCATCTTATGATCCACCACGCCCACTTGAATGGCATAGGGAAATTCTTGCCCATGCTGCAACGCCCGCACCATATGCTCCAAAGCCGCTTGACCCTTGGGGTTAGTGCAGCGCCAAACGCCGGCCTCTTCCTTCGACAAAATACGCTCGATTTGTCGCAAGACGGCACTGCCAACTCTGGCTTCCCTTTCCGGTGGGATAAAAACTGCCAATCGCCCAGCTAAGGCCGGAACAATGACAAAAATCATGAGCGCAAGAGCCGTGGCACTGGCCCCGAGCCATAGGGCTATTTTTTCCCAAGTTCGGCCTGCGACGGTGGTTTTGCGCAGGTTCGGGCACGCGGCCTTGATCGCTGCAATGGCACGCGCATTGCTCAGAACAAGACGCGCCTCACCCAGATCCACCGCTCCCGAGCATAGCACCAGCCCGATGCCTGCATCATCGCGCAACCGTCGCAGCGTCTCTAAAGGCCAAATATCAACTTCTACGCCAGAGCAATCATGGATGATCAAACGCCGGTTTTGAACATCAAGCGAGACAAAAACCTGCCGACGCTGCGCTGAGAGCCCATCAAAATATCGCGCATCCACCCATGTGAAGGTCACGCTAGAACGCCCCGCCAATATCCAATGCATCGGCGAAACCGTCTGCGTCAGCTATATGGTCCCCAGTTCGCTGGTGTATTTGCTCCAGAGGTTTGGTATTCTCTACACTGAATGTGTCAACGTAATGGCCAAGAGCAGGCGCTGAGATAAGCACTGTCACGACCGCGCCGAGAAGCACAATAAACGCCAAATAGCCAAAAATCACAGCCAGAGCCCCAAACAGTACGGAGCCTGTAAAGCCCCCGCCAGTCGCAAAAACATTAAACAAAACGAAAAAAATCAGACCCAAGACAAAGGTCAAAATAGTTATGATAACAAGCCCTAACACAATAATACCAATCACCTGTCCTGCGGAGGCCTCGGATGTGAAACGCACCTGCCCATCCAGGAGTTTGTGAGCGGTTAGATATTTGAAACTTTCAACTTGGTAGTAGACGAATCCGAAGAACAACCAAAAATAGCCAACCGAGATTGTAATGACGAACAAGTTGAAGCTTTGCGCTAGGTAGCCAACGACGCCACCCAGCAGCAACACAGCTGCAGCAATAAACAAATGCTTCATTGCTGGATACAGCGCCGTCCATTGCCCCTCCTGTTCAAACCCGCATCGCCATACCACATGCGATCGGTCATGTATTTTTCCAGCCGAAATGTCGCCAGCGGCATGAGCGCGCCCAGGGTCACAAGCGACATTCCGTAATAGAGCAATGCGCGCCAAACATATCCCAAGGCCGCGGCATCCATCGCAAACCGTAGGCCGCGCCAGCGGGTGCGCGACAGCATATAGCGCCGCGCCCGGTATTGCGCGAAAAAGATTAAAGGCATCACCGCCAAACCCGCCGCATAGGTTGCCACCATCTGCATCAGCATATCCTTAGGGAGGTTAGGCTCCGAGCTGATCGCGCCCCAAAGGTTAAAACCGACAAAACTGAGCAAAACTTGCAACAGGCCCAAATAAACCGCGAGAACGACCAGGGCGATCAGAAAGCCTAAGAATTTCTCGAGCCCCGTGCCGGTGTATTCAAAGGAGTCTCCTCCGGGCATAATTGACGACCAAATATACCGGCGCAGGCGTGCGCGGGCCCAAAATCGGTAGATTCCCAAAGTCACGACGGTCAAAGCCCCCGTCCAAACAACAAGCCAAAAAAGTTTGGATTTGTCCCATGAAAAAAAGCCGTGAAGACGCGTTGGAGCGCAAACCGCTCCCTCTCCTTGCGGGGCCAATGTATCCGCCATAAATTTAATCCTGCAATTACAAATTCCTATATCGCAGGACGATCACTTCGTGAAGCAATTGTCACGGGGAAATCCACGTGGTGCCATACGGCCTGCACTGGCGCGTTTACCCATCCATTCAGCCAATTCCACCGCCTCAACCACGCGGTTGCGTCCGGCGGGGTCTTTCCAAGACAGCCCCGCTTCCAGGACAAAGGTCGTAGCATCGGACAGGCCACCATCCTTATACTTTTGCAAGCGCACCCCTTTGCCCCGGCCCATTTCTGGCAGCTCATCGACCGCAAAGATCAAAACCTTCCGATTTTCGCCGACGCAAGCCACATGATCTCCCAACACAGGGCTGGACAAAAGTGCCTTCACATCATCTTTGACGTTCAACACCTGCCGGCCACTGCGCGTTTGTGCGACAATCTCGGTTTCAGGCACCACAAACCCATCGCCGGCCGTTGAGGCCACAAGGCGCTTCACCGACGGATCATGGATGAAGAAATCCACGATTTCAACATCATTCGGCAAATCCACCATCAACCGCAGTGGCTCGCCCATACCGCGTCCACCCGGCAGATTGTCCGCCAACAGCGTATAAAAGCGCCCGTTGCTGCCAAAGACGATCAATTTATCTGTCGTTTGTGCATGGAATACAAAACGACCTTCGTCGCCATCTCTATATTTCAGAGGCTTGTCTAAGGCCACATGACCAGACATCGCCCGAATCCATCCCATTTTCGAGCAAACAACAGTAACTGGTTCACGCTCAATCATCGCCTCAAGCGGCACCTCTTCCACCTCACCCACAATGGCAAAAGCGGTGCGGCGCGCGCCGCCTGCATAGTCTTTTCCAAAGGTTTTACGCGTGGCGCGCAATTGCTCACTGATTTTCGCCCATTGCAGTCCTTCATCGGCAATCAAATCATCCAGAGTGGCCCGTTCTTGTTGCAAAGCATCGCGCTCACGGCGCAATTCCATCTCTTCCAAACGCCGCAAACTGCGCAGGCGCATATTCAAAATAGCCTCGGCCTGGACTTCCGACAGCTCCTCTTGTCCCGCCACCGCCCTGCGATAGCTCAACGGTCCGATGTAATCGCTTTCAGACATGGCGCGCGCCTGATCCCGGCTCCAATCTTCAAACATCAATGCGGTTTTTGGATCCTCATCATAGCGGATAATGTCAATCACCCGATCGAGATTCAGAAATGCTAAAATAAAGCCTTCCAGAACCTCCAAACGGTGATCAATTTTTGCCAAACGATGCTCAGAACGCCGAACCAGAACCTCTTGCCTGTGGTCAAGAAAGGCGCGGAGCACCTCTTTCATACTACAAACCTTTGGGGTGAGCCCATCAATCAGCACGTTCATATTCAAACTGAACCGCAGCTCAAGATCGCTGTTGCGATAGAGCATATTCATCAGCAATTCCGGTTCCACGTTCTTGCTGCGCGGCTCCAACACAATTCGCAAATCTTCCGCTGATTCATCACGTACATCGCCCAAAATTGATACTTTTTTGGTTTGGATGACCTCTGCCAATTTCTCAATCAGCTTTGACTTTTGCACCTGATAAGGAATTTCCGTGACCACAATTTGCCAAAGACCGCGGCCCAGATCCTCAACCTCCCATTTGCAGCGCAAGCGAAAGGAACCGCGTCCAGTGCGATAAGCATGCGCGATATTTTCCGGCGGCTCGACCAGGATACCGCCGGTCGGAAAATCGGGACCGGGCACATATTGCAACAATGTGTCGTCACGGGCATCGGGGCTTTTGATCAAATGCAAACAGGCATCGATCAGCTCTGAAATATTATGCGGCGGGATATTGGTGGCCATGCCCACGGCGATACCACTGCTGCCATTGGCCAAAAGATTGGGGAAAGTTGCGGGCAACACCACCGGCTCGGTGAGCGTGCCGTCATAGTTTTCCCGGAAATCTACTGCATTTTCCGAAAGACCCTCCAAAAGAGCCTCGGCCACGATGGTCATTCGCGCCTCTGTGTAGCGGCTTGCGGCGGGGTTATCGCCGTCGATATTGCCAAAATTGCCCTGACCATCCACCAACGGATAGCGCACGTTAAAATCCTGTGCCAAGCGAGCCATGGCATCATAGATAGCAGCATCTCCATGCGGGTGATAATTGCCCATAACATCGCCAGAAATTTTGGCAGATTTCCGAAATCCTCCACTGGCATTGAGCTTCAATTCGCGCATCGCATAAAGAATTCGGCGGTGAACCGGTTTCAAACCATCGCGCGCATCCGGCAAAGCACGGTGCATAATCGTCGACAGCGCATAGGTGAGATACCGCTCGCCAATGGCCCGGCGGAGCGGCTCTGTCGTTTCACTTGCAGGTGGCGCGGTATCGTTTATCGGTTCTGACATGGCTTGGGTGTATCTGCCGACAACTTGTAGGTCTAGCCCTACTCAGCAGCGATCTACGTGAAAATCTCTATGCGCGATCAAAACCGTCCCGACCAGCTCCTCACAGGCCAAAACAACCGTTGACCCGCCCATGGAAATCCCGGCAAGTGGGCGCTGAAAACACGGGGACAAATATGCAAAAATCAATTCTGATCACGGGGTGTTCCTCGGGCATCGGCTTAGACTGCGCCGAAACGCTGCATGCAATGGGCTGGAAAGTCTTTGCCAGTTGCCGCAAGCAAGCCGATTGTGACCGGCTAGAAGCCATGGGTCTTACCTCGCCGCGCCTAGATCACGCGGATGCCGCCTCTATTCGTGATACGATCGACCAAGTGACAACGGCAACCGGCGGCACGCTTGATGCGGTGTTTAACAATGGAGCGTTTGCGGTGCCCGGCGCTGTAGAGGATTTACCAACTGACGCCTTGCGGTCCATCTACGAAACCAATGTTTTTGGCTATCACGAGGTCATTCGGCAGGTCCTGCCGATCATGCGCGCGCAAGGCCATGGGCGCATTCTCAATTGCTCATCGATCCTGGGCTTTATTACCCTGCGTTTTCGTGGCGCATATAACTCAACCAAATTCGCCCTCGAAGGATTGAGTGACACTCTGCGCATTGAGATGCGCGGCACGGGGATCAAGGTGATTTTGATTGAACCTGGCCCCATTGGTACAAAGATTCGTGAAAACTCTATCCCGCATTTTGAGAAATGGATTGATTGGGAAAATTCCCCACGCAAAGCGCAGTATGAGCGCGGGTTGATGAGGCGGCTGTATAGCCCATCAAACGGGCCCGATGCGTTTGAACTGCCGGCTTCTGCTGTCACCGCAAAGGTTGTGAAGGCTTTGCACAGCGCCAGCCCAAAGCCGCGCTACTATGTCACCACACCCACCTACGTCATGGGATTCCTGCGCCGCATCTTACCGACCCGCGCGCTCGATTGGCTCTTGGTGCGGATGTAATGTCGCATGGGATTGGTCTTTGTCTGAAATTCCCCTAAGTGGAGCCTAATCAACACGGAGGTGCTCAATGGGCAACGATCCACTCTTTATTATAGCCACGCTCGCCTGCGTTGTGGTTTTGGCCATTTTAGCGCTGGGCATCGGAAGTTTCGCGAAGGGCGGCGAATTTGCACGCAAACATTCCAACCGCCTCATGCGCTACCGAATTGCAGCCCAATTCGTAGCCGTCATTTTGATTCTTCTCGCTGTCTTCTTTGGAAAGGGCTAACCATGGTTGTGCTCAACAAAATCTACACAAAAACCGGAGACGCCGGCACCACCGCGCTTGGCAATGGCGCGCGAATTGAGAAACATGCCTTGCGTGTCAATGCCTACGGCACAGTAGACGAAACCAACGCCACAGTTGGCCTGGCACGGCAGCATGCGACGGGTGACATCGACGGGCAATTGGCCGCGATACAAAACGACCTCTTCGATCTTGGCGCTGACCTTTGCCGGCCAGATATAGCAAAGGACGCGGAGGCAGAATACCAACCGCTGCGCATGACCGCGGCGCAAGTGGCCCGCCTGGAAGCAGAAATCGACGCGATGAATGACGCTTTAGAGCCGCTGCGCTCGTTCATTCTGCCGGGCGGCTCAGCACTTGCAGCGCAGCTGCACCTGTGCCGAACCGTCTCACGCCGCGCAGAAAGAATGACCGTGGAATTGGCCGGACAAGAGGCGATCAATGCCGCCGCCTTGCAATATCTCAACCGCCTCTCTGATTGGTTTTTCGTCGCCGGGCGCATCGCAAACGACGATGGACGCGCCGATGTTCTTTGGGTCCCCGGCGCCAATCGTTAGGCCCGGAAGGTGACCGCGATATCACACTTTGGCGGCACTTAATCCCGATTTGGCCGCGGCAATGCGCCGAAATGTCGATTTCCCCCTGTTTCCCGAAGAAAAACGCAGGTAACACTTCGACAACTATGAACTGAGAGTCGTCTACGGCTCACCCATGTACGGAGATATACACCATGAAGGTCTTAGTGCCGGTCAAACGTGTAATCGATTATAACGTTAAAGTGCGTGTTAAAGCGGACGGCAGCGGTGTCGATTTGGCCAATGTAAAAATGTCAATGAACCCTTTCGACGAAATTGCTGTCGAGCAAGCGATCCGCCTAAAAGAGGCAGGTCAGGCCGATGAGGTGGTCGCGGTGTCTATTGGTGTCAAACAAAACCAAGAGACACTCCGTACGGCGCTGGCCATGGGCGCGGATCGCGCAATCTTGGTGGTCGCCACCGAAGACGTGCACACGGACATTGAGCCACTGGCGGTCGCGAAAATCCTCAAGGCTGTGATTGACGAAGAGCAGCCTGGCATTGTGTTGGCCGGCAAACAGGCGATTGACAACGATATGAACGCCACAGGCCAAATGCTGGCGGCACTGACCGGCTGGTCGCAGGCCACTTTCGTGTCCGAGCTTGAGATCCAAGGGGACCATGCTTTGGTCACGCGTGAAGTGGACGGTGGCCTGCAAACGATCAAAGTTTCCATGCCGACGATTGTCACCGTTGATTTGCGTCTCAATGAACCGCGTTATGCCTCATTGCCAAACATCATGAAGGCGAAGAAAAAGCCCATGGATGAAAAAACACCTGCGGATCTTGGCGTCGATATCGCCCCGCGCCTAACCATTGTCTCTACCGGAGAACCTGACGCAAGAGCGGCGGGTATCAAAGTGAGCTCCGTGGATGAGTTGGTCGAGAAACTTAAAGAAGTGGGGGCTGTATAATGGCTGTACTCTTGATTGCTGAAGTGAACGGCGACGAATTATCCGTTGACTCAACTGCAAAAGCACTGACCGCCGCAAAACAAATGGGCGAAGTGACTGTGCTCTGCGTCGGTTCTGGCTGCGCGTCCGCAGCTGAAGCGGCCGCAAAGCTCGAAGGTGTCTCCAAAGTGCTTTGCGCTCAAAATGACGCCTATGGCCATGATCTTGCCGAACCGTTTGCTGCTCTGATTGTATCGCTCGCCAGCGATTACAGCCACATCGTCGCGCCTTCCACCTCGGCCTCCAAAAACATCCTGCCGCGTGTTGCGGCACTTTTGGATGTGATGGTCATTTCCGAAGTGACCGCGGTCATTGATGCAGATACATTCGAGCGGCCCATCTATGCCGGCAATGCGATCCAAACAGTCAAATCCACCGATGCGACCAAAGTCGCAACGATCCGCACCTCGACCTTCGATGCAACCTGTGAAGGCGGCGCAGCCTCAGTCACCAGTGTTGACGCCGCCGGCGATCCCGGCTTGTCCTCTTGGGTGGAAGATAAGGTTGCCGAAAGCGACCGCCCTGAACTCACATCTGCAGGAGTTGTGGTTTCCGGCGGCCGCGGGGTTGGCTCACAAGATGATTTCAAAATCATCGAAGATTTGGCCGACACATTGGGCGCCGCAGTGGGCGCATCTCGAGCAGCGGTTGATTCTGGCTATGCGCCGAATGACTGGCAAGTGGGGCAAACCGGTAAGGTTGTTGCACCAGATCTCTATGTTGCCGTTGGCATTTCGGGTGCTATTCAACATTTGGCTGGCATGAAAGATTCCAAAGTCATCGTTGCGATCAACAAGGATGAAGAGGCCCCAATCTTCCAGGTGGCGGATTTCGGCCTCGTGGGAGATTTGTTTGATGTTGTGCCACAGCTGACCACAAAGCTGGCCTAAGCCGAACCGAAATTTGTAGCACCGCAACACGGGCCCGTCTCAATGGCGGGCCTTTGTGATTTGGTGATGAGAAAATCTGACCTAGGCGGCTTCGCCAAAACGACTGGCCACCAAATCGCGCAAAGCCTCCGCCAAGGGCACCGCCTGTGCGCCGCGCGTTTCAACCTCTATAGAGGTGCCATTTGCCGCGGCCAGCATCAACAATCCCATAATGCTGTCTCCTTCGGCAGACAGCCCATCTTTGCGCACAACAGCGCCCGCATCAAACTGCTCAACCGTTTCCACAAATTTCGCAGAAGCCCGCGCATGCAGGCCTTTTTCGTTAATAATATCCAATATTTGCAGCACGTTTTCGTCCTATTGAGTCTCAGGGAGGCAATCCATGTATTTCCGGCCCGCGTCGATGGCCCGCGAAATCGCTTCTGGCACGGTTTGACTGCGAGACTTGGCAAGTTTGACCAGCAACGGCAGATTGGCGCCGTAAAGCACTCGGCGATTGGCGCAATTGCAGGCAGAAAGTGATAGGTTGGAGGGCGAACCGCCAAACATATCGGTCACAATCACCACCCCGCCGCCCATATCGACCCCATCAGCCGCTTGGCAAATTTCGATCCGTTTGGCTTCACGGTTGCAATCTGCACTGATCGCAACCGCCGCAATGCCCCGTTGCGCGCCCACAACATGCTCCACCGCCGCCTTGTATTCGGTGGCCAGCCCGCCATGCGCTACGATAACGATACCTATCAACTGCTCAAAACCTTAGAGTCTGAAGTGTCTGACGGAGCCGCCTGTTCCAGCAACTCTCTGTGGCGTATGCTCACATGCCAGCCGCTCAATTGCAATTCTTTCTGTAACATTTCAACCATGGTAACGGATCGATGTTTGCCACCCGTACAGCCAAAGCCAATGGCCAAATGCGCACGCCCCTCGGCCACATGGGCTGGGATCACAAGATCTATCAAATCAAGCACTTTTTGTTTGAACGCCGGGAAATTCTCATCTTCCGCCACATAGGCCTGCACCTTCGTATTACGACCATCTTCTGCTCTGAGGTTTTGATCCCAATAAGGATTGCGCAAAAAGCGACAGTCAAACATCATATCAATGCCACGCGGCGTGCCACGCTTGTACGAAAAAGACTGCACAGAAATCGCCATCGGATTGCCGGTGTCCGGGGCAAAATAGCGGGTGACTTCCGCGCGCAGGTCATGAGGCGACAGGTGAGTCGTATCGATCAAAACATGGGCTCTGACGCGCGCCGGCTGCATCAGATCCAAATCGAGCTGTATCCCAGCAAGCGGCGCACCGTCTGGGGATAGATGATGCCGACGCCGAGTTTCTGAGAACCGGCGGATCAGCACATCCACCGAGCAATCCAAATAAAGAACCTCGAGCATTATGGACGGGTTGGCAGATAATGTCGCAATTGTGTGCATCATTTGAGCGGTCGAGAAATCTCGATTTCGCGTATCAAGGCCCAGAGCAATCGGCCGATTTAAGCCCGGTGTTTCGAACAATCTCGGGGCGAGGCTCAAAGGCATGTTATCAATGGATTCAAAGCCAGCATCTTCCAAAGCATTGATCGCAGTGGTTCGCCCAGCGCCAGATGGGCCAGTCACGAGCACAACATGCACCGGTTGAATTGTGTCAGTCATCGGCTGCAAATCCATTTTGAAGCAAAAGCAGGAGCGCCGCAGCCCGCGGCACCTGCAGCCCACCGGGAATAACCGTAACGCTTTGTCCCAATCTCGTGACTTCCTGAACAAAAGGCAAGCGACGATCACAGGTTTGTGACAGATCTAGGCAAAACTTTAGCGACGCCTCGGGCGTATGTGCACAGGATAGAAGCCCAAGACCGCGCGCCTCAATACGCCCAGCAACGGCCTGAGGCGCCTGCAGGCGCAAACCCGTTGGGCAAGCGCGAAGCCAGACGCGATCATCTGAAACCAACTGCGCCCCGAGAGCCAGCATATCAATCGC
>JAKMFM010000055.1 GCA_022425445.1 Planktomarina sp. | reverse complement strand
GCTTTACCCAGGCCGCAAGCAGTGGCACCACAGCCTCAGATCGGAGAACGACATGCGCGCGACATTGATAATTTTGACTTTTGCCTATGTCTTGTCTCAGTTTTATAGGGCATTTCTGGCTGTTTTGGCAGCCCCCTTACAGGCAGATATTGGCGCCACCGCCGCGCAGCTCTCGGCGGCCTCTGGCTATTGGTTTTTGACCTTCGCCCTGATGCAAATACCCGTCGGTTGGGCCTTGGACACTTTGGGCCCGCGGCGTACCAATGCCGCGCTTCTTGCTCTCGGAGCCGGTGGGGGCGCTTTGGTTTTCGCAGCCGCGACCGAACCTTGGCATATCTCGGCCGCGATGACGATGATCGGTGTCGGCTGCTCCTCGGTTTTAATGGCCGCATATTATGTAGTCGCCCGCAGTTTTCCTGCGGCAGCCTTCGCCACCATGGCCGCCGTCATCTTGGGAATCGGATCGGTTGGCAATATTGGCGCAGCCTTTCCACTCACACTGCTCGTTGAGATTTTGGGCTGGCGCATGTCTATCTTCATCATCGCGCTTATCACTCTTGTGATTGCCGCCCTGTGCTACGTGATCGTCAAGGATCCGCCAAAAGTTGAGACCGATGAAAAAGGCAGCTTGCTGGATCTGCTCCGCATGCGGGCCATCTGGTTCATCTTGCCTCTTGTTCTGGTCAGCTATGCCCCCTCTGCGGGCTTGCGCGGCCTTTGGGTGGGCCCCTATTTCACCGATGTCTTCGGCGCCTCCACAGCCCAGGTTGGCACAGTGACCACACTGATGGCTTTGGCGATGATTGCCGGCACCTTTTGCTATGGTCCGCTTGACCGCCTATTGGGGACGCGCAAATGGGTGATTTTCACAGGCAATCTAATTGGCGGCGTGCTGTGTCTTATCCTTTATCTGCATGGTGACTCTGACTTTTGGAGCACCGCCGTCATCATGGCCGGAATTGGATTTTTCGGTGCGTCATTCCCGATTTTGGTTGCCCATGGGCGCAGTTTTTTTCCAGATCACCTGATGGGGCGCGGCGTGACTTTGATCAACCTCTTTGGAATCGGAGGCGTTGGCGTCATGCAAAATATCACCGCGCGGGTTTTTGATGCAAAGATAACACAGACCCAAGCGCCGATTGTCTCATATAACGCCGTCATTTTGGTATTTTGTGTGACATTACTGCTGGGATTGGTGATTTATATCTTCTCACAGGACAGAACCGACTAGCTGCCTCTTTCCATTGGCGACCCGGCGCGATACACGAGCTCGTCTTTGAAATGAGGAAGAGACCTATGTCTTATAAAGTTGTTGTAGTTGGCGCCACTGGCAATGTGGGCCGCGAAATGTTGAACATCTTGGACGAACGTGAATTTCCAATTGCGGAAATCGCTGTCCTTGCGAGCCGTAAATCTCTCGGCACGGAGGTGAGCTTCGGCGACAAAACTTTGAAGACCACAGACTTGGCCACCTTTGATTTCACGGGTTGGGATATGGCGCTTTTTGCGGTGGGCTCGGAGGCGACCAAAGAATACGCCCCGAAAGCGGCGGCGGCTGGCTGCATCGTGATCGATAATTCAAGCCTTTACCGCTACGATCCTGAGGTGCCCTTGATCGTGCCAGAAGTGAATGCGGATGCCGTTTTCGAGTGCCACAAAAAGAACATCATTGCCAATCCCAATTGCTCAACCGCACAGATGGTCGTGGCATTGAAACCCTTGCATGATCGCGCGAGAATCAAACGGGTGGTGGTCAGCACCTATCAATCGGTTTCCGGTGCGGGCAAAGAAGGGATTGATGAGCTTTGGGATCAAACCAAATCAATCTACAACCCGGTAGACAACAAACCACCCACCAAGTTTACCAAGCAAATTGCGTTTAACGTGATCCCGCATATCGATGTGTTCCTCGACAGCGGAGATACCAAAGAAGAATGGAAAATGGTAGCGGAGACCAAAAAAATTCTTGACCCTGAAATCAAGGTCACCGCCACCTGTGTACGCGTGCCCGTTTTCGTAGGCCATTCCGAATCGGTTAACATCGAGTTTGAAGAGTTCCTTGATGAGGATGAAGCCCGCGAGGTCCTGCGCGAAGCGCCGGGCATTATGGTGATCGATAAGCGCGAAGATGGCGGCTATGTCAGCCCGGTGGAATGCGTTGGCGATTACGCCACATTCATCAGCCGCATTCGGCAGGATGTCACGATCGAAAACGGCATCAACCTTTGGTGCGTGTCCGACAATCTGCGCAAAGGTGCGGCGTTGAATGCTGTTCAAATTGCGGAAGTTTTGGGTAACAAAGTCCTGAAAAAGGGCTAAATTCCTGACACTGAAATAAAAAAGCCTCGCTGAAATGCGAGGCCTTTTTTGGTTACATTCGGCGGTTTACGTTCAAATTCGCACGAAATCTTTCAAATTTGAGTCAAATTGCTCCAAGGATCCCTCCCCAATATCCGTCCAAAGACCATGCAAAGTCAGCTCATTCTTCTCGACTGCGGTTTTCACAAAAGGGAAGCTCATTAGGTTTTCAACTGAGACCAAAACCGCCTCGCGTTCCAATCGCGCCACACGCTGCGCCTCATCCTTGATATCTTTGACCCGCTCGTAGCCCGGACGCAAAATATCCATCCAGCGGCCTACAAAGCTGCTACTTTTTTCCAAATCCGGGGCGTGCCCTGTACACATGTCGTGACAGCCTCGCACCCCGCCACAGCTGGAATGACCCAAGACGATAATATGCGACACTTTTAATGCCGTGACCGCATATTCCACCGCAGCGGAAGTGCCATGCGGCTCGCCATCCGGAAGATAGGCCGGCACCAGATTGGCGATATTGCGGTGAATGAAGAATTCTCCCTGCTCTGCACCAAAAATCGCCGTCACATGAACACGACTGTCACAACATGAAATGACCATCGCGCGCGGACGCTGCCCTTCACTGGCTAAGCGGCGATACCACGCATGATTGTCTTCAAATGTGGTCGCTTTCCAACCGTGATAGCGTTGAATTAAATAGTTTGGCAGTGGTTTGACGTAGACCATCGGCCCCCCTCATTCATAAATATTGGATTTAACTTACCAAATAGTTACAAAAAACTCGAGAGGTAATCCTCCTTTTAGCTTAGGGTTTGATAAACTTTTTTGGGCAAAAAGCGGCCATCGGCGGGGGCGCAGTAAATAGGTGAGTTCATGGCTCAAATTAGCATGCTTCTGCATGACGAACATCTTCCCTTTTGTACCAGAAAAATAGACGAAATCTATTGTGAATTTGCCCCCCAGAGGGCGCAAACAATCATCAATGGCGCCTTAGATGAATTCGCCATTCGCCTCTCTATGCTGGAATACGCCGGTAAGCAGAACAAACGCGCCGCTATACGCAAGGCTGTATACGCTTTGATGAGCATTAGGCAGCAAATTGGACTGGGCAGTTTGACCGATGCCGCCCATAATGTGCGCGCCTTAACTGCATCTTCCGATGATCCAGCGCTTGCCGCCGCAGTGGCACGATTGGTGCGGCTTGGCGACATGTGCCTCGTATCGCTTTGGGCGATACAAGATCAAAAAAATACACGGCTTTAGCCAAAACCGGCGCATTCCCGGCGCCGGCATTTTTTGCCCTGCAAAGATCGCACCGCATTGCAATCACCACAGGGCAATGTTTACCTGTGAAAAAGCCATGCAAGGGATCTGCCATGTCATCGATTTTTGCCGCCCCCACAGCCGGATCCGTGCCCTTGCACCTCATTGCCCGTGCGGAGGCGGAAGACTGGCTGACCGCGAGGGGGGAGGCGGTGCAAAACGCCGCCAAAACCCAAAATTGGTCAGGCAAACTGGGCCAGATCTTATGCCTCAGCGAGCAGGGGCTGCCTGTGCGTTTGGCCATTGGTTATGGCGATGCCGCAGAACGAAAACGCAAACGATTCGGCGCCGTTGCCGGATTGCCGAACATGCCGGACCAAGTGTTTGAGCTGGTTGAGTGCCATCAAGACTGGGCCGAGGAATTCGCTTTAGCCTTTACTTTGGGCAAATATCGATACGATCGCTACGCCACCAACGCCGTCCCAAAAGCCGCGTTGATCTGTCCCGCTGGCGTAGATGCTGAAAAAATCGAGGCGATTGTTTCCGGAGAATTCCTGACCCGAGATTTGATCAACACTCCAGCCAATGACATGGGCCCAGCAGAACTGGAAGCGGCCGCCCGCGATTTGGCCAAAACCTATGCCGCCGATATATCAGTCATAACGGGCGACGAGCTGATTGCGCAAAATTTTCCCCTTATTCACGCGGTGGGCCGCGCCTCCACACGAGCGCCGCGCCTGATTGATCTCAGCTGGGGCACATCAGGGCCGCGCCTTACTTTGGTGGGCAAGGGCGTGTGTTTCGATACAGGCGGCTTAAACCTCAAACCCGGCGGCTCCATGGGATTGATGAAAAAAGATATGGGCGGCGCGGCACATGTTCTGGGACTTGCCAAAATGATCATGGCCAGAAAACTGCCCGTGCAGTTGCGGGTTTTGGTCCCCGCCGTTGAAAATGCGATTGGCGGCTCCGCCTTCCGTCCACAAGACATCTTGAAGAGCCGCAGGGGTCTCACTGTTGAGATCAACAATACCGATGCCGAGGGCCGATTGGTGCTCGCCGATGCCCTCACCTTAGCCGATGAAAGCCCGTGTGATGTGATGATTTGCATGGCCACACTGACCGGTGCTGCGCGGGTCGCGGTGGGGCCTGACATCGCGCCCTATTTCACACAGGATGTTGACTTGAGCCATGAGATTGCCACCGCCGCCACCGCCGTTGACGATCCCGTGTGGCAATTGCCTTTACATGCGCCCTATGAGGCCATGATCGAACCGGGCATTGCAGATTTGGACAATGCCCCTGCCGGTGGTTTTGCGGGCGCTATTACGGCTGCTCTGTTCCTACAGCGCTTCGTCAGCGAGACCCAAAAATTTGTTCATTTTGATTGCTATGGTTGGCAGCCCAGCGCGGCCCCTGCCCGCCCAAAAGGCGGCGTGGGTCAAGGCACGCGCGCCTTGTTTCAAGCCTTACCACGCATTTTGAATCTATGAGCGCGCAGTCTCAAATCATCCGAAGTCTCAGCGACCTGTGCCGCAAGCCGCGCGGACCACGCGACCGGCAATTGCTATTTGGCGATGGCTTTACGATCTTAGAACGCTCTGGCGACTGGTGTTTTGGGCAGGCAACAAAAGACGGCTATCAAGGCTATATAAAAACAGCAGATTTGGCCCCCTATACGCCCTCAACACATTGGGTGAGCGCCTTATCCAGCCATGCCTATGCCGCACCCAATCTTAAATCACCCGACCAAATCCTCCTGCCCTTCGGGGCGCGGGTAACGGTGAGCGCAGAGCACGGCAATTTTTGCCAAACCCCCGCCGGCTTCATCCCCCGTCAACATTTGCGCGCAACGGGAGATTTTTTTGCCGATCCGCGAGAGGTGGCCAAAATATTCTTGGGCTGCCCCTATTTGTGGGGTGGCAATTCAGCGGCAGGCATTGATTGCTCGGGCCTTGTGCAAGCTGCCTGCCATGCCACGGGGCGCGCTTGTCCGGGAGATTCTGGCCCACAAACAGAATTTTTTCCTGAAGCCCAAGGGGATTGGGCACCTGGGCAATTGATCTTCTGGCCCGGCCATGTGGCTTTGACCCTCAGCGCCACCCAGCTTATCCACGCCAATGCGCATGATATGGAAGTTCGTATTGAAGCGATCGATAGTGCCATTGCGCGCATAGATGCGGCCGCAGACGGGCCCATACTTCAACGGTCACAGCTGACCTAACGTTCAGGTCTCTAATCAACCGTGCGGATCAACCGACGCTCCAAGACCCCCAGAACCGATCCGAGATCATGGCCGCGCTTGAGAATCTGCCCCTGCGCCCCGATCAAAGCATACATACCTTGTTTGTTGCGCAGCTTGGGACGTTTCTCGATACGGTAGAGCGGGTTTTCCGCTGTGCGTTTGAAAATTGAAAAGACGGCCACATCGCGCAGGCAAGAGATTCCATAGTCTCGCCATTCGCCCGCAGCAACCATACGCCCATATAGCGTAAGAATGGGCGCCAATTCCAACCGGTGGAAGGCAATTTTTTCGGGAATTTTCCGCAGAGACTCGGATCTAATATTTACAACATTCATGGGAATAGAGTTGCGCCGAATTCACCAATAATCAACCCTGTCTTAATCCTGCCCTAAAATGGTCCCGCAACTTTCCATTTCGGGTCATCACATGGCTTTTGTAATTTGCGATCTAAGCGCCAAGCAAAAGGGAGCTTGGCTTTAAGTGTCATTCCTGCCCCCACTCGGATACGCGATGCTGGTCTTTCGTTTGCTTGCTTCCAAACGTCAGGGCTGCTTTGTTCTAAGCAAAGCGGCCCTGACAGAACCACCCGCCCGAGATGGCACCACCATGGGCGAAATAAAGCCAAAACCGGTCTCCGGTTTTGGTGACCACCTGCCAATAATCGCGCGTTCCACTGCGCCAGGATCTTTCGGCCAGCCACCACTCCGGGGCAATCCGCTCTGGCCCCTGAGCGCTGTGCACCTCATGAAGCTGACCGCGCCATTTAAATGACAGCGGCACTGTCGCCGCACTATGGGCCTGCAGGGCCTCCGGTGGGAAATGTACCAAAGGCCGCAGACGCGACGGGGCTGGCCAATGTAAATGTGGCGCGGACCAGGCAGCGGCCTGTACCTGCGCGGCCTTCTCGGGGATATGGCTATCACCGGGATATAAGCGGGTCATGGCCTCCAGTCCGATGCGGGCGCCCAATGTGCCAATCAAATCATCCAACTTGGTGTTTTCCAACAAGCGCGCCGCAACCATTTGACCAGCCTCAAGATGCCCTTTGTGTTGATGGGCATGGATTGGCTCCGTTTGCGCCGCAACCAAGCGCAGCACATCAATGCCAAATTCTGCTTTGATATCCCCTAATTTGGCCGCCAAAAGTGGCCGCATTCGTGTAATATCGGCGGAAGGGCGGGCCAACCCCACCTCAAGCGATTGCATGGTTTGATCTGTGCGATAGGCTTCCAGTCGCAAGCGCCGCACACCCCGACCTTTTTCGTTCAAACGCTCCGCCAAGCGCGGCAGTAATTTATCCAAAGCGGCCAATAAATCTTCTGCCAAACCAATTGGTTCCGGCAGGCTCAAACGGCAGGCAAAATGTGGTGCTTGTTTCGCTGGGCTAATAGGTTCGGGGGCCACGCCCAGGGCCTGATCCATCCGATAGACCGTCCCTTTGCCAAAACGCCGCGCAAGGGCTGCGCGGGGCTGCGCCATCAAATCTTCCACCCGCCGAAGTCCCAGCCTGTTCAGAGCTGTAACAACATGCCCCTCCAATCGCAGGGCCGCAACCGGCAAAGGCGCAAGGGCTTGGCGCGTGAAGCCAGGCTGGGCAATACGGCCTGATGCGCCTCGATTGCTGCGCAGCTGCGGCGCAGCGCCTCCGCGCTCCCAGTTGCGGCGCTTGACGGCCCGAGACCGAGTGGCTGGTGCCTCTTGATCAATTGCATCGCCCGTGCGGTTCACCCCTAAGGGCTGACCGGCATAGCGCGCCAAGGCACATGCCGCGCCTTTTGTATCCGCCATACCGATATGCACAGAAAGGCCGAGATCACAGCAATCTTGCTCCACTTGCTCGATAACTCCTTCCTCACCACCAAACAAATGTGCGCACCCCGTCAAATCAATGGCCAAAGACTGCGGCGGTTCTTCCGCCACCCAGGGCGAAAATTTAGAGGCCCAACGGCGCAGACTGTTTAAAAACCGCGCTTCACTTTGCGGATTTTGCAGCCGTGTGATAAGATCTGGGCACATGGCCATAGCGTCACGCAGAGGCTGATCCAAGCGCAGCCCCCGCTCCTCCGCCATTTGTGACAGGGAGGAAATCACCTGCATCTGCCCACGATCTTGCACCACGGCAAAAGGCAACTCTTGCGTCATACGGGCCTGTCGCAACAGCCGCTCTGCACCCATCCGAGGAAACCATAATGATAAAACACGTCGATGTGACATAACTACAAACTTTGTTCACTATATGTTCTATACGACAGAGCCTATCTTAGAGTCGAGTCTTGCCGAAAAGGGCGCGTGCAAAAACGGTGGAATACCGCCAGCGATCAGGTAAACAGAGGCGCGCAGAAAAGGAGCTTGTCATGACCAAACCCGTGGTACTTTGTATTTTGGATGGATGGGGCTTGAGCGACACCAAGCAAGGCAACGCCCCTGCTCTGGCGCATACGCCAAATTTTGATCGCCTGATGGCGCATTGCCCAAATGCGCATCTAATCACCCATGGCCCTGATGCCGGTCTGCCCAGCGGACAGATGGGCAATTCCGAAGTTGGCCATACCAATATTGGAGCAGGCCGCGTGGTCGCGATGGACTTGGGGCAGATTGATCTTGCGATTGAGGACAAAAGTTTCTTTCAAAACTCCGCTATTTTGGACTTCGCCGCCAAACTCAAAGCCAGCTGTGGCGCAGCGCATCTCATGGGGGTCATTTCTGACGGCGGGGTGCATGGGCATCTGAGCCATCTCTTGGCAGCCAGCAATTTACTCTGCGACATGGGTATTCCCGTGCTCATCCATGCCATTGCTGACGGGCGCGATGTCAGCCCCAGCTCAGCCACAGGCTATTTCGCCAACCTCCAAGACCAGCTGCCCCAAGGCGCGCAGATTTGCACAGTCATTGGCCGCTATTACGCTTTGGACCGCGACAACCGTTGGGAGCGGGTGCAAACCGCCTATAGCGCCATAGCCCAGGGCATCGGCGTCAAAGCCGCTAACGCCCAAGAGGTAATTGCGCGCGCCTATGCGGAGGGGCAAACCGATGAGTTTATCCCCGCCAGCGTGATTGGCGATTACGCGGGACTGCGACCACAAGATGGGTTAATGTGCCTAAATTTCCGTGCAGACCGGGCGCGTGAAATTCTGGCCGCCCTCTGCCAACCCGATTTTGACGCATTTGACACAGCACCCCGGGTCACATTAACCGCGCAAATGGGGATGGTGTCTTATTCCGGTGACCATGATATCTATCTCACAGCTGCCTTCCCAAAGCGCAATATCCCCAACACGCTGGGCGCATGGGTGGCGCAACACGGCAAGCGCCAATTTCGGCTCGCAGAAACGGAAAAATATCCCCATGTGACATTTTTCATGAATGGTGGCCTGGAAGTGCCGGCAGCCGGCGAGGACCGCTTCATGCCCAGTTCCCCCAAGGTCGCAACATATGATCTGCAACCTGAAATGTCAGCCGCAGAAGTCACAGAGCGCTTTGTGGCCGCCATTGAGAAGGGCTATGATCTGATTATCACCAATTATGCAAATCCTGACATGGTTGGGCACACCGGTGACTTGCAGGCGGCAATCGCGGCTTGCGAAGCGGTGGATCACGGACTTGGCCAAGTGATTGAAGCACTCGAGCGCTGCGGCGGCAAGATGATTGTCACAGCAGATCATGGCAATTGCGAGATGATGATAGATCCCATCACCGGCGGGCCACACACAGCCCATACGACAAATCTGGTGCCGATCATCGGGGTGGGCTTGCCACGGGAATGCCGATTGCGTGCCGGCCGTTTGGCCGATCTTGCGCCCACGGTTCTTGAGCTGATGGATCTGCCCAAACCTGAGGAAATGACCGGTCACTCCTTGATCACGCGACCATGACGGCAAAATCCCGCCCATTCTCACCCGTATCGGCCGACAGATGAGCCGAGCTACCGTCTTAGGCCAAGAATAACGGGTTTTAGCGCGCGATCAGCGCAGTAGGGGCTGGAAAGCCAGGGCAAGACAGGCTTTATATAAGCAAAGGCGCAAGTCGGGTAGCGCAGGGTACAGAGCCCCCGATGCAAAAAGGATTGTGAAATGAAAAAGTTTTTGATTGCAGCGATGCTCGGCGGGCTTCTGGGGGTGGTGGTCGCCCCACAATTGGCTGGACCTCTTTTGGCCAAGGAAACCGACCAAGCTCAGACCTATAAACAGCTTGAACTTTTTGGTGATATTTTTGATCGCATCCGTGCCCAATATGTCGAGGAAGTGGATGACAAAAGGCTGATTGAAGCCGCAATCAATGGCATGCTGACCTCGTTGGATCCGCATTCAAGCTACCTGTCGCCAGATGATGCCGATGATATGCGCATTCAAACCCGTGGCGCCTTTGGCGGCCTGGGGATTGAGGTGACGCAAGAGGATGGCTTTGTAAAAGTCATAACCCCAATTGATGACACCCCCGCGGCCGAGGCCGGGGTCGAACCTGGCGATTTTATCACCCATGTGGACGGTGAAGGTCTTTTGGGCCTGACATTGGATGAGGCAGTGCAATTGATGCGCGGCCCGGTCGGGTCGGAAATCGTGATCACGGTCGTGCGCGAAAGTGAACCGGAGCCGTTTGACATCAAAATCATCCGCGACACCATCAAATTAACCGCTGTGCGTGACAAGACAATTGGCGAGTCCGTCGTGATGCGGGTCAGCACATTTAATGATCAAACATACCCAAACCTTGAAGATGGCATCGAAAAGCAAATTGAGGCGGCAGGCGGCATTGAAAATATCAACGGCTTCGTCATTGATCTGCGCAACAACCCCGGCGGGTTGCTCAGCCAAGCGATCAAAGTTTCGGACGCATTTTTAGAAAAAGGTGAGATAGTTTCAACCCGAGGGCGTGCGCCCGAAGATGGAGACCGTTGGAACGCTCGGGCCGGCGATTTGGCCCAAGGCAAACCGATTGTCGTTTTGATCAACGGCGGATCAGCTTCCGCCTCTGAGATTGTCGCTGGTGCACTGCAAGATCACCGCCGAGCGATTATTGTCGGCACCAAAAGCTTTGGAAAGGGCTCTGTTCAAACCATCATGCCACTGGCGGGCGATGGGGCGATGCGTTTGACCACAGCGCGCTACTACACACCGTCAGGCCGGTCCATCCAAGCTCTTGGGGTCTCGCCCGACATCATAGTCGAACAACCCCGAAAAGATCCCAGCAGCCTTAAGGATGAAGCCGCAGAGGAGGCGGGTGCTATGCGCAGTGAGGCTGACCTGCGCGGATCGCTGAACAACGACAGCCTGTCGGAGGCGGACCGCGATCAAATTGAGAAAGAGCGCGCCCGCGCAGAGGAAGCCGCGAAGCTACGCGATGATGATTTCCAACTGTCTTATGCGATTGATCTGCTCAAGGGTCTGTCGGCCATCCAACCGGCACAATAGCAGATGCAACAGTCTGATATTGAACAGCTGCCCTATAGACCCAATGTCGGCGTCATGCTCATCAATCCTGGGGGTTTGGTCTTCGTGGCTCAAAGGCTCGAACACTATTCAGAGGCGTGGCAAATGCCTCAGGGGGGCATTGATCCCGGCGAAGACGCTCGCGTGGCGGCCCTGCGTGAACTGGAGGAAGAAACCGGGGTTCCAGCGCAAAAAGTGCAGATCCTTGCTGAAACCCCCGGCTGGATCCCCTATGAGCTGCCTGCGGATTTGATCCCTCAGCTCTGGGGAGGCAAATACCGTGGTCAGCAACAAAAATGGTTTTTGATGCGTTTTCTAGGTGAAGATTCGGACGTCAATATTGACACAGATGAGCCTGAATTTTCCGACTGGAAATGGATTGCCCCGGCCGAGCTGCCCGAAGCAATTGTGCCTTTCAAGCGCGATGTTTACCGCTCTGTGCTCGCCGCATTTAAAGAGCATCTCTCGTAAGGGCATCGCCATTACGCGCAAGCGCCCGCCCGGGCAGGCCCGCATCTTGGTCGAATGCCGAAACGGGTTTTTTGCAGAGGTCTGTCATCTTGGCCACAGACCTATGCAGGCTTGGATATTTTGCTCCTGCCCTGCGCAGTCAAAATGCTGCAATTCCGTCCCTCAAAGACCGCAGCCGTAAGCGGATGACCATAGCCAGCACCGCTGTCCAAGTTTATTCTGTTGCCATAGTGGCAAGCTTGCTCGACCGGGGAATGGCCATGCACAATAAGTTTTGGATGCCGGCCCATGAACTCCAAAAACTCTTCGCGTATCCACAAAAGATCTTCTTCAGATTGGTCGGATAGCGCAATACCGGGACGGATACCTGCATGGCAAAAGAACAGATCCTCTGTCTCATGGACCAAAGGGCAGCCTTCCAGAAAGTCACGATGCGCTTTTGGAACCCTGCGCAACGCCTCTTCATGCACCGCAGAGAGCCGACGGCGTGTGCTGAAATCCAGCCCATAAGAGCGCAGTGTATCTTGCCCACCAAGCCGCTCGTGCAGCCAACTCAAATCTGTAAAGAGATGCGGATCCGCCCGGCTTGGGCTTTGCAAGAACCACTCAAACATACGGTCATGATTGCCTTTTAAAAATGTCCAATGTCGCCCGGCAAGGCGGCCTTGGATCAAAAAATCCAAAACCCCGCTGCTATCAGGCCCTCGATCAATATAGTCACCAAGAAATACGATGGGGGCCTCAGGCCCACCATCCTTTTCAATCCATTTAACGGCTTGGATCAAACTGGCCAATTGACCATGAATGTCACCAATCGCGTAGAGGGCGGTCATGAGACATCAAACTCCAAGTGACTGACTTGATTAAATTTCCCAGTCGCCTGCAACTCAGCCAAAACCACATCCGAGACCGGCGCATCCACGTAAAGCAAAGCAATCGCCTGCCCACCCTCTGACGCGCGACCCAATGTAAAATTCGCGATATTCACGTTATTTTTTCCCATGGTAGAGCCCAATATACCGATGATGCCCGGCACGTCATCATTGGTCGTGTACAGCATGTGGCGCCCGATTTCAGCATCTACATTGATGCCTTTGATTTGGATAAAGCGCGGCTTACCATCACTGAACACTGTTCCGGCGACAGAGCGTTCCCGCGTTTCCGTGACCACTGTAACTTTGATATAAGCGTCAAATACACCAGATTTATTTTGATTGGTGGTGCTGATCTTAATACCACGCTCTTCGGCAATCACCGGAGCGCTGACCATATTCACGTCAGGATTACCTGCTTTCATGATCCCTGCCACGACGCCGCAGTTGAGCGCAGCAAGATTCATCGACGAGACTGTACCATCATATAAAATATTAATCGCCTTAATTGGCTCGGAGGTCATTTGCCCAATAAAGGCGCCCAAATGCCCAGCCAAGGCCAACCATGGCCCCATGATCTTGGCTTCCTCTGCTGTCACCGATGGCATATTCAGCGCATTGGTCACAGCTCCCGTCAGCAGATAGTCAGACATTTGCTCAGCCACTTGCACAGCAACGTTTTCCTGCGCTTCAGTTGTCGCTGCGCCCAGGTGCGGGGTGCAAACCACGTTGGGCAGGTTAAACAATGGGCTGTCCGTTGCTGGCTCCACTTCGAACACATCGAAGGCTGCCCCAGCGACATGGCCCGATTTCAGAGCATCGGCCAAAGCTGCCTCATCAACCAAACCACCACGGGCGCAGTTTATGACCCGCACACCGGGCTTCATTTTGGCAATCGCTTCTGCGTTCAAAATATTACTGGTCTGCTCAGTTTTCGGTACATGCAGCGTGATGAAATCGGCCCGCGCCAAAAGATCGTCTAGCTCCACTTTTTGCACGCCCAATTTTTCAGCTCGCTCCTCTGACAGGAAGGGGTCATAGGCCACAACTTTCATCTTGAGGCCCAGGGCGCGCTCACAAACGATGCCGCCGATATTGCCAGCCCCTATGACGCCAAGTGTCTTGCCCGTAAGCTCAACACCCATGAAATTGGATTTTTCCCATTTCCCCGCATGGGTCGAGGCGCTGGCCTCAGGAATTTGACGCGCCACAGCGAACATCATCGCGATGGCGTGTTCTGCGGTGGTGATCATGTTGCCAAAGGGCGTGTTCATCACAATCACTCCTTTTTTCGAGGCTGCGGCACGGTCGATATTATCCACCCCAATGCCGGCCCGGCCAATCACCTTGAGATTGGTTGCGGCATTGATAATTTTTTCTGTGGCTTTGGTAGCAGAGCGAATAGCCAAACCATCATATTGATCAATGACAGCGAGCAATTTGTCCTTGTCTTTGCCAATACTTGGATCAAAATCCACGTCGATACCACGATCACGGAAGATTTGAACCGCAGTTTCAGAGAGTTTATCAGATACGAGTACTTTCGGGGCCATGTCGGCACTCCTTATTTTAAGAGGGAAGAAAGCGGGGCACCGGGCCCCAGCTCAAAATTATTGTGCGTCAAGCTCGCAGCGGTAAGCCCATTCCAGCCAGGGCAACATCGCCAAGATATCTGCGGTTTCAACTGTGGCACCGCACCACACACGAAGGCCTGCTGGCGCGTCACGATAGGCGCCAATGTCAAGGGCAGCACCCTCCGCCTCCAGACGTTTCGCGACCGCTTTGGCAAAGCCTGCCGGGTCTTGAATGCGCGGATCGGTGAATTTTAAACAAACCGAGGTGACCGAGCGCGTCGCCGGATCCGCGGCCAGATTGTCAATCCAATCGCGGGCGTCGCAAAATTCCCAAACCGCTTCAGCATTGGCCTGTGCACGGGCCATCAACCCTGCAAGACCACCAAGGCTTTCAGCCCAGTCCAGTGCAAACAAATAATCCTCAACACAGAGCATCGAGGGCGTGTTGATCGTTTCACCTCGAAAAATGCCCTCAATCAATTTACCGCCCTTGGTCAGTCGGAAAATCTTCGGCATGGGCCAAGGCGGCGTGTAACTTTCCAGCCGTTCCACCGCACGCGGTGACAATATAAGCACCCCATGCGCAGCTTCTCCGCCAAGCACTTTTTGCCAGCTGAAGGTCGTCACATCGAGCTTGTCCCAAGGCAGGTCCACAGCAAATGCCGCGGACGTCGCGTCGCACAGGGTCAAACCGGCGCGATCGGATGGAATTGCAGACCCATCGCGCATGCACACGCCGGAGGTCGTACCGTTCCAAGTGAAACAAACGTCATGGTCATAATTCAGCGTTGCCATGTCGAAAATCTCACCGTAGGGGGCGATATGTTCGGAGGTGTCGGTCTTGAGCTGTTTCACCACGTCGCTGACCCAGCCGGCGCCAAAGCTCTCCCAAGCAACCATTTGCGCCGGGCGTGCGCCCAGCAAAGACCACATGGCCATCTCAAAAGCGCCGGTATCAGAGGCCGGCACGATGCCGATTCTGTAGTCTGCCGGAATATTGAGGACGCGGCGGGTTTGCTCAATGGCCTCAGCCAATTTTGCTTTGCCGCCTGCTGCACGATGCGAACGGCCAAGCCACGCGTCGTTCAAAGCAGTCTGGGTCCATGTGGGGGGTTTGGCGCAGGGGCCAGAAGAAAAACGCGGATTTGCCGGCCGCGATGCCGGGTATTCAATAGCCATCAATGCTATCCTTTCAGATATGCGCCCTTCGTTGGGGAAGGGTGTCCCACTTGTCGGGCTACCGAATTGCCCAAGCCGCCACAAGAGCAGAAATGTCGGAATTTACATAAATTGCATCGCGGCCAGGCCACATTCTGAGCCAATCGGAAACTTCACCGCTCAAACCACAGATCTCACGGGCGGCCCGATTTTAAGGATAGGCCGCGCGCAAGCGGGCAATTTTATCCTCAGTCACATCACCCTTGATGAGCGCATGCACCTGGCCGCCGCGGCCCACCAGAGCGGTGTAAATCTGATCGCGCCCATCAATGCCCAGCGCCCTGTTGAATGCACGCTGGCTCGAATAAATCGTAATTGTTCGCCCACGCATCGCGGTTGAGGTGATGCCAGAACGCATCCCGTTGTCGATAAAATTCCGAAACAGAGCCGCACCGCGCCCCACAACGGGCAGCTCAGCCCAGGCCGGTCCCCCACGTTCTTGCAAGCCCAAACGCGCCACCCAATCGTTGATACTTGGCTGCTGATTCCGTTTATAGGCAATGAAAACAATCGTAGGATCACCGGGAAGATCTTGGGGCAAGCTGACGCTGCGCCCGTTTAAATCATCCGCATCAAGCTGCGGAAACTGTAGATCCGCTATCGCCATATTTGCTAAAAACACTGCAATCAGCGCCACAAAAATCCGCATTATCTGATCCTCTACTGTGAATGCCTTGCACTGTTCTTTCGCCGGGCGGCTGTGTTTGGATCACTTGCAAGTCAGCAAACTTCTTGGCACATGACAGCAAAGAAGGAATATCTTGCATGTTTGTCATCACCCTATTGTGCCAGCCAGGCCAAGCGGCCATCACCCCCACACTGGCGCAATCGCTGTGCAACGCCTGGGGCGGCCGGGACCTCACTTGGTTGGCACCACGCGAGGCCGTGGGGTTTGAATGCCTGCAACAGCCCGATACGCTCTGGCAGGTGTGGCAAGAGATGCAGGAGCTGCGAATTGATCTGGTGGTGCAACCCAGCGCGGGGCGACGCAAGAAAATGTTGCTGGCCGATATGGATAGCACCATGATTGAGCAAGAATGCATTGATGAGCTCGCCATGGAAGCCGGCGTTGGTGATGAGGTGTCGCAGATCACCGCAAGAGCGATGAATGGCGAATTGGACTTCGAGCAAGCCCTGAAAGAGCGCACCGGTCTGCTCAAGGGTCTGGCGATAGAGGTCATCGACAAAGTCTATGAGACACGCATTACCTATATGCCCGGCGGCGCGCAGCTTGTTGCGACGATGAAAGCAAATGGCGCCTATGCGGATCTTGTCAGCGGCGGCTTCACAGACTTCACAACAAGGGTCGCCAACAAACTTGGGTTTGACAGCCACCGGGCCAACCGGCTGTTGCAAGCGGATCAATGTCTGACAGGGGACGTGAGTCAGCCCATCTTAGGCCGTGAAGCCAAAGTCATCGCGCTGAACGAGCTCACATCCGCGCGCGGCCTCACGGCGCAAGATGTCATGGCCGTTGGAGATGGCGCCAATGACTTGGGCATGTTGCAACTGGCCGGAACCGGTGTGGCGCTTCACGCCAAACCCGTCGTACAAGAGCAGGTATCGGTGCGCATCAATCATGGAGATTTGACGGCGCTTCTCTACCTTCAAGGCTATTCATCTTCACAATTTGTCACTGGCTAGCGTATATTTTGCCAAAGGGGTGACCGATCTTCCAAATTTAATGTGATATAATCCAATATCTTACAAAATTTCTGAGATTTTCCCGGTCGTTAGCCCATTCCAATTGTGGATCGGACCCAAACGTTTGAGAGCCGCAGGATGATCAGCCTGCAGAACACCGAGCCGGATCAGCAAAGCAGTGATCAGCGCCTCACTGGCGCGGGTCGCCCCATCTTCAATCTTGACCGCAATCCCCACACGCAGATTTGGGATGATCGCGATAAACACAGCCTCCGCGCCTGTTTTCAGGGCCACACCAGGCGCCGCGCGCATCAGTTCGGTGCAAGCACGGGTTTCGCCCGCCACCAATTCCGGATGCGCCATCATCGCATCACGCAGCTCTGCCGCCGCCTGCCCAATGCGATCAGTGCCACCACCGGCACAGCGCGCCATAGCCCGCGCCAAACCGGCAATACTACAGGCCCAATTGGGCGCAGAGCAGCCATCAATCCCATAGCCCGGGCTGGTCTCGCCCGTCATCTCTTCAAACGCAGCCCGTACGGCAATTTGAACTGGATGTTCCACCTCGTAATAATCAGGCCCGGCTTGCAAATGCTGCGCCACTGTCAAAAATCCACAGTGCTTTCCGGAGCAATTGTTATGGTACCGGCAGGCGGATTGATCAGTTTTCACCAAATGATTGCTCGCCGGTCTGTCCCTGGGCCATTGCGTTCCACAGCGAAAATCTGCGTCTGACTTACCGAGCTGCTGCAACCATTCCTGCACAAGCTGCGAGTGGATTTCTGCCCCCTGATGCGAGGCGCAGGCCAATGCCAAATGCCGCGTGGTCAACCCTTGAGCCGCGGCTGCGCCAGAGGTTACGAGCGGAAGCGCTTGCAATATTTTGCACGAAGACCGCGGCAGGATCACATGTTCAGGGTCGCCCCAAGCCTCCAAAATTTCACCCTCGAAATTGCAAATCACCGCATGACCGCGGTGCTGACTTTCTAAAAATTCGCCGCGCCAGACTTCAATCAAAGGTTTTGCGTTTAACATTTCAGTCTCCAAACAAGCATTTTTTTGCCAAGAGTACCCTTTGAGGGCTTCCCCCATGGGTCTTTGGTGCGTTAGGTTCCCGATACCAAAGGAGCACCTCTACGGCCAGATGAAATATCTGCGCCCTCGGGGAGGCCGGCGAAATTAATAAAGGCGTATCTAATGTTAAAGTCAGCGATTTCTTCTGTGGCATGTGTTTTGGCACTTCTTTGTTCGGCCGCTTTTGCGCAAGAAACCTCAAACCGGGTGGCTGCCAAAACCGATTGGTCGGTGTTCGTCGAAAGTAACCCGAAAGAATGTTGGGCGGTGACGGCACCCAAGGAAACCGTCAACACCAAAGGAGGCAAGGTCGTTTCAGTGCGCCGCGGCCAGATCCTTTTATTTGTATTTCACCGCCCCGGGAATGACGTGAAAGGTCAAGTGGCCTTCACTGGTGGCTACCCTTTCGCCAAGGATCGTCCGATCACTCTGAACATTGACGGTGACGATTTTGACCTCTCCGTAGATGGCGAATGGGCCTGGCCACCCAGCCCGAGTGATGACGCAAAGATTGTTGCAGCCATGAAACGCGGCGCAAGGGCCGTGATCACAGCACAATCGGAGCGCGGCACGGTGACGAAAGACACATTCAGCCTGAAGGGCTTTACCGCCGCTGTCACCGATTCTGAGAAACGCTGCGCCGGCTAAATTGGCCCATACGATTGGCAAACACCCCTGGCCCTGCTAAAGCGGGGCCTTCTTCATATGGATAACAACCATGACTCGTGCCACCTCTCCTATCACCCAGGATCTCGTGACCCTGCCACGCAAATTGCCGGAGGGGCCCGTCAATCTGGTGGGCCTGACGCGCGATGCGCTGCGCGAGGCCTTGATTACAGCTGGCACCCCGGAAAAGCAGGTCAAAATGCGGCTCGGGCAGCTCTGGCAATGGATCTATGAAAAGGGCGTGCGCGATTTTGAGCGGATGACAAATCTGTCCAAAGACTACCGCGCGTTTCTGGCGGAGCATTTCGTGATCGCCATCCCCGAAGTGGTCTCCAAGCAAGTCTCCACAGATGGTACACGCAAATATCTGGTGCGCATTGCTGGCGGGCATGAGGTGGAAACAGTCTATATTCCTGAATCTGATCGCGGCACGCTGTGCATCAGCAGTCAAGTCGGCTGTACCCTCACCTGCTCCTTTTGCCACACGGGTACGCAAAAATTGGTGCGCAACCTCACCGCAGGGGAGATTATCGGCCAGGTGATGCTGGCTCGGGATGATCTGGGCGAATGGCCCGCGCCGGGGCGCAATCCGGCCACGTCCGCAAGGCTTCTGTCGAATATCGTACTGATGGGCATGGGCGAGCCACTTTATAATTTTGAAAATGTCCGAGACGCGATGAACATCGCCATGGACCCGGAGGGCATTCAACTGTCACGGCGGCGCATCACCCTGTCGACATCCGGCGTCGTGCCTGAGATCGCCCGCACAGCAACAGAAATTGGATGCCTTTTGGCTGTCTCCTTTCACGCTACGACAGACGAGATCCGCGACAAGCTGGTTCCCATCAACAAACGCTGGAACATTGAGGTGCTGCTGGACGCCCTACGCGACTATCCAAAGGCGAGCAATTCAGAGCGGATCACCTTTGAATACGTCATGCTCAAGGGCATCAATGATAGCGACGCTGACGCGCATCGCTTGGTTGAGCTGATCAAGGGAATACCTGCCAAAGTTAATCTCATCCCCTTTAACCCTTGGCCTGGTGCGCCTTATGAGCGCTCTTCGAACAATCGTATCAATGCTTTCTCGGAAATCGTCTACCAAGCCGGCTATGCCAGCCCCGTGCGCAAGCCGCGAGGCGAAGATATCTTTGCGGCCTGCGGACAGCTAAAGTCGGCCACCGAACGGGCCCGCAAGAGCCGCAAGGACATAGCCGCAGAGACCGGCATTCATTCCATCTAGCAGGGGAGACAAACCATGGTGACAGCACAGGATGTGTCTCAGGCTTGGACGCGAATTAAACCCCATGTGCTGCGCACCCCGGTTCTCGAAACCGATGTCTTTGGTGTGCCCCTCACCCTCAAACTCGAACAGATGCAGCATACAGGCAGCTTCAAAGCCCGCGGCGCAATGAATTCGTTGCTCTCTATGGATGTGCCCAAAGCCGGCCTTGTCGCCGCCAGCGGCGGCAATCACGGCGCTGCCGTCGCTTGGGCCGCAGCACGCCTGGGCCACCGAGCCCGCATTTATGTGCCCGAACTGGCAGGTGAGGCCAAAATCAATCTGATCCAAAGCCTGGGCGCTGATTTGATCGTGGTGCCCGGGGCCTATGCCAATGCATTGGAACAGGCCTTGAGCTATGAGCAAGACAGCGGGGCAGCACAGATCCATGCCTTCGATGCCCCCGGAACGGTGGCCGGGCAAGGCACGGTTATGGCGGAATGGGAGGAGCAAGGCCTCGCAGCCGATACCGTTTTGATCGCCGTGGGCGGTGGGGGTTTGATCGGCGGCGCCATGGCTTGGCTTGAGGGACGCCGCAAACTGATTGGGGTTGAACCATTTAACGCACCGACGCTCACACGCGCCCTAGAACACGGGCCGCATACCACGGTCGAAGTTTCAGGACTGGCCGCCAATGCTTTGGGCGCAAAACAGGCCGGGCGCATTTGCTATGACTTGGCCCGCAAGACGGGCACGGGTTGTGTCAATGTCGAGGATGAGGCCATCGCAGAAGCACAGACCCGGCTCTGGAGCGCACTGCGGCTTGTGGTGGAACCTGCTGGGGCGGCGGCGCTCGCCGCGCTGCTCAGCGGAGCTTACCGCCCCCAAAAGGACGAGCGCCTGGCCGTGCTTCTCTGCGGTGCCAATCCGGCCAGCGCGCCCTTTGGGCCTGCAAAGCTGCAATAGGCCGTGGACCTGCGCCGCAAGTTTAAGTATGAGGCACTAAGATCACACCAACCGGAGGCCTTTATGTCCAACGCACATCTAGAAATTGCCATTGAGGCCGCGTGGGATGCACGCGACACCATCACCCCCGCCACCACCGGCGAAACCCGCGACGCGATTGAAACAACGCTCAATGCGCTCGACAGCGGCAAGCTGAGGGTTGCTGAAAAGCAAGAGACTGGCGATTGGCATGTCAATCAAT
>JAKMFM010000010.1 GCA_022425445.1 Planktomarina sp. | reverse complement strand
GCCGCCAAATGCGCCATATCTCCGCGGTCAAAATAGAAAAAATCAGCCCCGGAGCGCTGTTCGCGCACGAGCGGATTAAATTCAGAAAGAAACGGAGAATTTTTGTAATCCCACATAACCATATAGCCATCAGCGCATACGATCAGTGCACGAAATGGGTTATGGGTGTTCCACAGCTGCATATTGGTGCTGTCACTGGCATACCGAATATTCAGCGGGTCAAACACCACCAAGGCCCCATAATCGCGGGCATTGACCCCTTGCACCAGCCGGTTGTGGCGAAAGCGGCGCATCTGCTGCAAATCAGGCAGTTCAAGCCCGGCGGCAGCCCATTCGTCAAACGCGAGTTTTGTCGGACCGATCTCGACTCGGTCCATGTTATTTGGGGTATTGTCGCCCGTGACGGCCCCGAGACTGGGGTCAATTTTGCGGGTTTCGCGGAATGGTTCGGTCATAAAATGGCTCCCTTTGGGCGTCAGATTGCGTTTGAGGCGCGCCTGTGTCAGGTTTGTTTGCGACATCTGTTTTCACATTTCCCGCGAGCGAGTCAGATTTCATGCCAGAAATTTTGCAAAAAAAGATTCCCTACGACGTTTCAGAATATAAGAAATTACCGGGGATGTTGCCGCTTGCGGCGGACGGTTGGTTGATTGAGGACGAGGCCTATGCTGCGCAACTGGCAGAGCGAGACCGGCTATTACATGACACCCCAGACAAGGTATTTGCCGAGGTCGGAGCTTCCGCTGAGGCAAAACAGGAGGTTTTGGATGAAATTCTTGCGCAAGTGCGCCGCCGCCCGTCGTATCGCGTTGCATCAGGAGAGGTGCGGCGCCCTGATGGGGTCATTGTGCCCCTGTCAGGGGATCCTATGCGAACGGCCGCGCGTTTGGTGCAGGAGGATCTTTGCTTGCATGAGAGACGCGGTGATGAGCATGCTCTCACTGCCGCTGTAATGTGTTTTCCGGCGAGCTGGACATTACACGAAAAAATTGGGCGCCCGTTGAGTACCGTGCATCGACCGGTGGCAGAGTATGATGCGGATGTGGCCAAACGGGTGCAGCGCTTGTTTAATGGTATAAAGGCTGGGCGTCCCATGTGGCGTTTCAACGTGCTGGAGTATGTGCGGCCTGATTTGTTTCAGCCGCGCAGCGAAACTGACCCCCGCAGTAGCGATGAGGATTACGGCCAAGGCGCATATCTGCGCTCTGAACATCAAGCCCTGGTGCGCCTGCCACGATCGGGCGCGGTGTTGTTCGCGATACACACTTATTTGATTAAAAAGCTGACCTAGCTCTTTCGCTGCCGTCGATGGGGCAAAAAAAAGGCGCCCTCATGCGGGCACCTTCTGTATTTTTTTGAAGCAAGAGCTGCGATTAGCAGCTGTAATACATGCCAAATTCAACTGGGTGAGGCGTGTGCTCATAGTGCAGTACCTCTTCCATTTTCAGGTCAATATATCCTGCGATTTGATCTTCTGTGAACACACCGCCGGCGGTCAAGAAGCCCATGTCCGCTTTCAACTCGTCCAGCGCTTCGCGCAGAGAGCCGCAAACAGTTGGGATTTCGGCCAGCTCTTCGGGCGGCAGATCATAGAGATCTTTGTCAGAGGCTTCACCTGGGTGAATTTTGTTTTTGATGCCATCAAGACCTGCCATCAGCAAAGCTGCAAAACACAGATATGGGTTTGCGGCTGGATCTGGGAAGCGGGCTTCAACGCGCTTGGCTTTTGGCGACTCCGCCCATGGGATCCGAACACAGCCAGACCGGTTGCGTGCAGAATAAGCGCGCAGAACAGGAGCTTCAAAGCCTGGAATCAGACGCTTGTAGCTGTTGGTTGATGGGTTGGTGAAGGCGTTCAAAGCTTTTGCGTGCTTTAAGATGCCGCCGATAAAATACAGCGCCTCATCCGACAGGTCAGCGTATTTATCGCCAGCAAATAGCGGTTTGCCGTCTTTCCAGATAGACATATTGACATGCATGCCTGTACCATTGTCGCCTGCGATCGGTTTGGGCATGAAGGTCGCGGATTTGCCGTAGGCATGGGCCACGTTGTGAATGACATATTTATATTTTTGCAGTTCATCGGCCTGGTGGGTCAAGGATCCAAAAATCAAACCCAGTTCGTGCTGACAGCTGGCCACTTCATGGTGGTGTTTGTCAACTTTCATGCCCATTCGCTTCATGGTTGAGAGCATTTCGCTGCGGATGTCTTGTGCATCGTCGATGGGGTTTACAGGGAAGTAACCACCCTTGACGCCGGGGCGGTGACCCATGTTGCCAACTTCATAATCGCTGTCGGTATTCCAGGAGGCGTCAACTGCATCAACTTCATATGATACTTTATTGATTTTGTTTTCAAAACGGACGTCATCAAACAGAAAGAATTCCGCTTCTGGGCCCATGTAGGCGACGTCGCCAATCCCGGAAGAGATAAGGTAGGCTTCGGCCCGCTGTGCACAACCACGCGGGTCACGCGCATAGCTTTCACCAGTGTCGGGCTCAACCACGGTGCAATGAATGCAGATGGTTTTTTCAGCATAGAACGGGTCAACATAGGCCGTTTCGACGTCCGGCATCAATTTCATGTCGGACTCTTCGATGGATTTCCAACCTGCGATGGACGAGCCGTCAAACATGAAACCTTCTTCGAGGAAGTCTTGATCGACCTGGTCGGAGCAGACGGTTACGTGCTGCAGTTTTCCGCGAGGATCTGTGAAGCGAATGTCCACATATTCGATGCCTTCATCGGCGATCTTGGATAAAAGAGCTTGGCTCATGGATGGTCTCTCCTTTAAGGGCGTTATTAGATAGCGTCGTCGCCGGTCTCACCGGTGCGAATACGGATGGCTTGCTCGACTGTCGATACGAAAATCTTTCCGTCGCCGATTTTATCGGTTTTAGCTGCGGTACAGATGGCCTCGATCGCGCTTTCGAGCATTTCGTCGGCCAAAACGACCTCAATTTTGACTTTTGGTAGGAAGTCGACGACATATTCAGCGCCGCGGTAAAGCTCCGTGTGCCCTTTCTGACGCCCGAATCCCTTAACCTCCACAACAGAGAGGCCCTGCACGCCGATATCCTGAAGCGCTTCTTTAACTTCATCGAGTTTGAAGGGCTTAATAATGGCTTCGATCTTTTTCATGGTGATACCCGCTGGTTTGATTGCAGCTTGGGAATTTCACTTTTTCTCTGGCCCGGCAATTGTTCAATGTTGCGATAGAGTTGGAAAGCCGCAGGTATCAGCAGGTTTGCCTAAAAATTAATCACAAAGCACATTTATTGCCCATAACTGAATCTTGGCCAGTCAAAGCGTCTGGTGCAGGGATGCACATGCGCATCACCACTCTGCAAAAGCGCAATTTTTATTACCGTTAAAATTCGTTCCAAAACTGTCATTTTCCACTCGCATCCTTGGGCGAGCTTTGTTAGAGAACTTCGGAATATGGCGGCTCTTCGGGGCTGCCACATAGTTTGCGGGTATGGCGAAATTGGTAGACGCACTAGATTTAGGTTCTAGCGCCGCAAGGCGTGGGGGTTCAAGTCCCTCTACCCGCACCATGGTTTGAAAAGGGAT
>JAKMFM010000001.1 GCA_022425445.1 Planktomarina sp. | reverse complement strand
TGATGGACCAAATGCCCCGCAATATGTTTCGTGGTACTGCCCGGTCATTTGGGTCAGATCAGCATGCGCGCGCAGCGGCGAAAGCGGCGTTGCACAATGGCTGGGATCTGAAAATCGCCGAGCCGGCACGGCAATTTTTCTATATGCCTCTGATGCATTCTGAGAGTTTGACAGATCAGGATCGGGCGGTGCGGTTGATCACCTCGCGCCTGCCTCAGGGCAAGAACTTGCAATTGCCCCACGCGCAGGCGCACAGGGATATCATCCGCAAGTTTGGCCGCTTTCCAGCCCGGAACGCGGCGTTGAACCGGCACGCAACAGAGCCTGAGGTGACATATACTCAAGCGGGCGGCTATGATTTCACGCTTAGAAACTTTGCTTCAAACTCTTAAATCGTCGCAGCAGTGAAAGCGGGTCGAGTAAAAGGCACAGACTAAATTTCGATTTGCACCGGTTTGAACTATAGTTTAATATTAAACTAATTCAAAAACGGAGTCCTGAAATGGCTGATAATTCCTATGATGTGATCGTGATTGGAGCGGGGCCAGGGGGCTACGTTGCGGCAATTCGTGCAGCACAATTGGGTTTGAAAACCATTGTGGTCGAACGCGAGCATATGGGCGGCATTTGTCTCAATTGGGGTTGCATTCCCACAAAGGCGATGCTGCGCTCCTCTGAGGTATATCATTTGATGCAGCGGGCCAAAGAATTTGGGTTGTCCGCACAGGGGATAGACTATGATCTTGATGCCGTCGTCGCACGGTCCCGAGCCATTGCCAAACAGTTGAACGGCGGCGTGAGCCACCTTCTGAAGAAGAATAAGGTGACGGCACTCATGGGGGCGGCGACCGTCACGGCGCCGGGTCAAGTCTCGGTCAAAACTGCCAAGGGCGAGAAGACACTGTCGGGGAAGAATATCATCATCGCAACCGGAGCGCGGGCGCGCGAATTGCCCGGTTTAGAGGGGGATGGTGATTTGGTTTGGACTTATAAAACTGCTTTGACACCGCCGCGTATGCCGAAAAAACTCTTGGTGATTGGCTCTGGCGCCATTGGCATAGAATTTGCCAATTTTTACAACACACTGGGTGTTGACACCACGGTGGTCGAGGTCATGGATCGGGTGATGCCCGTGGAAGATGCGGAGATTTCGGCTTTTGCGCAAAAGGCTTTCGAAAAGCAAGGCATGAAAATCCGCACGAAAACCATGGTGAAACAGCTTGATCGCGGCCAAGGCTCCGTCACAGCGCATATTGAGCAAAATGATAAAGTGGCAACCGAGGTGTTTGACACGGTGATCTCAGCTGTTGGGATCGTAGGCAATGTGGAAAATCTGGGGCTGGAGGCGCTCGGCGTCGAAGTGGAGCGGACCCATATCAAAACCGACGCCTATTGCCGCACGCCGGTGGCGGGTGTTTATGCCATCGGCGATGTGGCGGGTGCCCCATGGCTTGCCCATAAGGCCAGTCATGAAGGGGTTATGGTTGCTGAAATGATCGCCGGTGGAACACCGCATCCGGTGAAGCCAGAGAGCATTGCAGGTTGCACCTATTGCACGCCACAAGTGGCCAGCGTTGGATTTACCGAAGCACAGGCAAAAGAAGCGGGCCATGAGGTGCGCGTTGGGCGCTTTCCCTTCATCGCCAACGGCAAGGCGATTGCTTTGGGTGAGGCGGAAGGCATGGTTAAAACCGTGTTTGATGCCAAAACCGGCGAGCTTTTGGGTGCGCATATGATTGGTGCGGAGGTCACAGAGTTGATCCAGGGCTATGTGGTTGGGCGTCAGCTGGAAACCACTGAAGAAGATTTGATGCAAACCGTCTTCCCGCATCCGACCCTGTCGGAAATGATGCACGAGAGTGTTTTGGACGCTTGGGATCGCGCAACCCACATCTAAGGTTTTGACGTGCACTGGTCGCGGGACAGGCGCGAACCCCTGTCCTCGGCCTGGCTGTTTGTTAATCCACTCGACGGGTGGAATAATTTTCATGTTCTCTAAAGGTTCTCATTTTTTAATTGGCCCCGAAGCGAGTTAACACTATGTTGTGTTCAAAGATCTGGGGTCAAAAATGGTTGAGCTAAAAAATATAGAAGTCCGTGGCGCACGTGAGCATAATTTAAAGAATATAGATGTCGATATTCCGCGGGATCAGCTGGTGGTTATAACTGGGCTGTCGGGTTCGGGAAAATCATCTTTGGCTTTTGACACCATCTATGCCGAGGGACAAAGGCGCTACGTTGAAAGCCTGTCTGCCTATGCGCGACAATTTCTTGACATGATGGAAAAACCAGATGTCGATCACATCAGCGGTTTGAGCCCAGCGATCTCTATTGAGCAAAAAACTACCTCCAAAAACCCTCGATCCACCGTTGGAACGGTGACGGAAATTTATGATTATATGCGGCTTTTGTTCGCGCGGGTTGGCACACCCTTCTCGCCTGAAACGGGACTGCCTATTGAGGCACAGCAGGTGCAGGATATGGTCGACCGGGTTATGGCGATGGCGGAGGGCACGCGCGGCTATTTGCTGGCGCCGATCGTGCGAGACCGCAAGGGCGAGTATCGCAAAGAATTTGCCGAGCTTCGCAAACAAGGCTTTCAACGTGTCAAAGTGGATGGCGCGTTTTATAATCTGGATGAGCCGCCCACGCTCGACAAAAAATTTCGCCATGATATCGATGTGGTCGTGGACAGGATTGCGGTGCGCGAAGGGGTTGAAACCCGTTTGGCAGATAGTTTTCGGACGGCTTTGGATCTTGCCGATGGCATCACCATTCTTGAAACGGCCCCCAGTCAAGGCGATCCTGAGCGCTACACGTTCAGTGAAAAATTTGCCTGCCCGGTTTCGGGCTTTACCATCCCGGAAATTGAACCACGTCTGTTCTCCTTCAACGCGCCCTTCGGTGCCTGTCCGCAATGTGACGGCTTGGGGGTTGAATTGTTCTTTGACGAACGTGTTGTGGTGCCTGATCAAACCCTGAATATTTCTGTTGGTGCCTTGGCCCCTTGGCGCAAAGGCAAGTCGCCTTACTTCATTCAAACAATTGAATCAATTGCTAAACACTACAATTTCAAGCCCTCTGCCAAATGGAAAGACCTGCCGGAAGACGTGCAGAAG
>JAKMFM010000262.1 GCA_022425445.1 Planktomarina sp. | reverse complement strand
ACCATGGCCTCGACGCTGCGCCGCTCGGTGTTCAGCTCTTCCAATTTGTCCGCCATAACAGCCGCTTCATGAGGGTTGTTGCAGGCCAAAAGCCGAGCCCCCAAATCCGCCTTGCCAATGCGTCCACCGGCATTGATTCGCGGTCCCAATACATATCCAAGATGATAGGCGCTTGGAGCGGCGTTGAGACCCGCGACATCCGACAGGGCGTTCAGTCCAACGCGTTTGCGCTGGCTCATGACTTTCAATCCCTGCCGTACAAAGGCTCGGTTCACCCCAATCAAAGGCGCGACATCGGCCACTGTGGCCAGGGCCACAAGGTCAAGCGTATTGATCAAATTCGGTGGGGTTTGCCCCTGTGTCCGCATCATTCGTGCCACCTGGGTCAGAACCATAAAGACCACGGCTGCCGCGCAGAGGTGAGCCAAATCGCCCGTTTCATCTTGCCGGTTTGGATTAACCACAGCGCGCGCTGTGGGCAAGGTCTCTGCGCCCAAATGGTGATCTAGCACCACTACATCTGCGGCCCGTGCCGCTTCAAGAGCCTCATGCGCGAGGGTGCCACAGTCCACACAGATGATCAGATCATAGTGATCTGCCAAAGCGGCCATCGCCTTGGGATTGGGCCCATAGCCCTCTGTGATCCGATCGGGCACATAGAGGGTAGGTTCAATGGTAAATTGCCGCAAAAAATCAATCAATAATGCCGCAGAAGTGCCGCCATCCACATCATAATCGGCAAAAATAACAATTTTTTGTTGATTTTGAATGGCTGAGTGCAGGATGTCTGCCGCTTTGGCACAGTCTTTGAGAGATTGTGGATCGCTCATGCTGGCGCGGAGGGTCGGGTTGAGGAAATCTTCAACCTCCAACGGAGCAACTCCCAAACGGGCCATCACATAGCACAGAGGCAACGGTAAATCACTCTGTTGATGCAGTGCCAAAGCATCGCGTTCAATTGCCAGAGGTGGCCCGAGCCACCGGCGATTTGAGATCGACTGTTCGACGTCCAGATACATTCTATTGTGACGGTGCGCGGTAGGTCATGCGCCGCACCGAGCCAGTTTTGGAGCGCATCAAAATGGTTTCGGTGGTCAAAAAACCTGGCTCGCGTTTGATGCCGGCAAGGATGGAGCCATCCGTGACGCCAGTGGCCGCGAAAATAACGTCCTGGGTCACCATCTCATCGCGGCTGTAAATACGGTCCAAGTCCGTTATTCCTGCCTTGGCCGCCCGCCCGCGCTCGTCATTATTGCGAAAGGTCAACCGTCCCCACATTTGCCCGCCCATACATTTTAAGGCGGCGGCGGCCAAAACCCCTTCGGGAGCGCCACCCAAACCCATATACATATCGATACCGGTAGTTTCTGATTCTGCGCAGTGAATGACGCCGGCAACATCGCCGTCGGTGATGAGGCGGATGGCGCAGCCTGTGGTGCGCAACTCGGCAATCATGGCTTCGTGGCGTGGCCGTTCAAGAACACAAACAGTGATGTTTTCGGCTGCGCAGTTCTTGGCGGCGGCCAGCGCCATAACCCGGGCTGCCGGATCCATGGTCAAAGACACGACATTCTCTGGCAAGCCAGGCCCCACTGCGAGTTTTTCCATATAAACGTCCGGTGCGTGCAGCATCGACCCGCGCGGCCCCATGGCGATAACGGTTAAAGCGTTGGGCATGTCTTTCGCTGTCAGTGTGGTTCCTTCAAGAGGATCAAGGGCGATATCAACCGCAGGTCCCTGGCCCGAACCGACTTCCTCGCCAATATAGAGCATCGGCGCCTCATCGCGCTCGCCCTCGCCAATGACAACCACACCGGCAATGTCCAACAGGTTCAACTGTGTGCGCATGGCGTTGACAGCGGCCTGATCTGCGGCCTTTTCATCGCCTCGACCAATGAGTTTGGCAGAGGCCAGCGCGGCTTGTTCGGCAACACGGGCCAGTCCCAAGGAAAGAGCGCGATCATGAAATTCTGTGGCATCAGACATATGAGTTTCCTTTATTCATGTAGCCTGCCCTAACGCAGCGGTGCCAGCGGTGGCAAGACTGTGCGCGCTAACACCTCGCCAGTAATATGCAATTGCCGCTCAAAGCCCGTGCTGGAGCCCGCGCAGGTCTGGTCAAACCGACTCAATGCGCAGGGCGACCGGCTGGCCCTCAACAACCCGCGTTTTGGCAAAATCTTCTAAAATTTGATCAATTGCTGCGCGGGTGGTCTTATGCGTGACGATCAGCACCGGGGCTTGCTCGGCATCATGTCCATATTGGCGCATTCGATCGATGGAGACCCCCGCATCGCCCATAACCGCGGCCACTTTGGCCAACGCGCCGGGCTTGTCGAGCAATTGTAGGCGCAAATAAAACGGCGCGGTTGTCGCCGTCGTGGCCGGTTGCGATTTCACCAATCCTGTCGCTGCCTGCCCAAAAGTTGTGAGCCGCAAGCCGCGTGCGAGATCCAGCACATCTGACATGACGGCGGAGGCCGTTGGCCCTTCGCCAGCGCCTGCACCGCGCAGCACGATTTGTCCGACATCGCCTCCCTCTAAGATCACCATATTGGTGCCTCCTTGAAGTTGGCCCAAGGGGGAATTGGCCGGAACCAGACAGGGCGTCATGCGCTGCTCAAGCCCGCGGCCTGTCCGCTGCGCAACCCCCAAAAGTTTTATGCGATAGCCCATATCGGCGGCGGCATGAATGTCTTCAATGGTGATGGCGCCGATGCCCTCGATTACGACAGATGCGAAATCGATCTCTGTGCCAAAGGCGATGGAGGCGAGAATTGCCAATTTATGCGCCGCATCAATGCCACCCACATCAAGATTTGGATCTGCTTCAAGATAACCCAGACCATTGGCCTCGGCAAAGACCTCTTCATAGGTCAGGCCGGCATCTTCCATGCGTGTAAGGATATAGTTGCAGCTGCCGTTCATGACCCCCAAAACGCGTTGAATCTCATTTCCCGCCAGACCTTCGGTCAGGGCTTTGACCACTGGAATTCCGCCGGCAACGGCAGCTTCATAGCGGATTACACGACCGGCAGCTTCCGCTGAGAGAGCCAATGAATGCCCATGTTCGGCCAGCAGTGCCTTGTTGGCTGTGATGACATCTTTGCCAGCAGCAATGGCTGCCTGGGTTGCTTGTTTGGCTGGGCCTGTGCTGCCGCCGATCAATTCTACAAAGACATCGACATCGTCCCTTTTGGCCAGAACAACTGGGTCATCTTCCCAAGTATAGCTTGAAAGATCGATCCCGCGGTCTTTATCGCGCGATTGGGCGCAAACGGCAGAAATTGTGATCTCGCGACCTGTGCGTTTTTCGATCAGTGGTGCATTTTTTTGGATCATTTTCACGACGCCGGCGCCAACAGTGCCGAGCCCTGCAATGCCAACTCTAAGTGGGGCAGCGGTCATAGTTACTTCCTTCCGGTCATGATTTTGTCGCCCGTGTCTAGTGGTAAATCCCTGAAACCGCAACGGGGGCGGGTTTGGAACTCAGTCCAATTTAATAGATATTTTCGGCCTATTCGCCTGTCAAACTCTGCCCGCGCAGGGCCGCTGCCTTTCGGTCCAATTGCGCTTGCCGAGAAAGCTCTATGGCGGGCTGCGACTGGAAATCTGTGGCGACAGCGGCGCTTAGATCGCTGGCTGACAGAAAATCCGGATAGGTTGCGGCTTGTTGTCCGGTCGGTTCCGCCTCATCGAGCTGCGCAATGGTGGCGCAGCCGGCCAGGAGCGCTGCAAGGCATAGATGATATATGTGGACATAACCTGTCATGGGTATGACCTATCGTGCAAAGTTAACTGCAGCAAGCAATGATGATTGATCTGAACGCTGGTTCAGTTAATATCTCCGCATGGCGCGCAAAACTGGCTCACATTCAGAAATTACCGGTCCAAAAATCAAGCAAGCCGCGCTTGAGCTTTTCGCGCGACATGGTTTTGCGGCTGTGACCATGCGCCAAATCGCTGCGCGGGTGGGTGTGCAGGCGGGCGCAATTTACAATTACACTCCCGACAAACAAGCGCTTTTATTCGACCTTCTGCATGGACATATGGCCGATCTATTGACGCGCTGGGCCCAGGAACACGTGCCGCATGACCCGGTTGCGGCCTTAGATCATTTTGTGGCGTTCCATCTTGATTTTCACATCCGGCGACCGGAGCTGGTGTTCATCTCTTACATGGAACTGAGAAACCTCACCGAGGAGAACTTCAAAGCGATTGAAGAAAAGCGCAGCCGCTATGAAAAAATTGTTTATGACATGATCCTAAAGGGCGTTCGGTCGGGAGATTTTCAAGTTCCTGATGCGAAAATTACCAGCTTTGCATTGATTGCTATGCTCACTGGAGTGGTGGATTGGTTTCGCGAAGATGGCCGATTGTCTAGCGATGAGTTGACGCGCCAATATTGTGCTTTGGCGCGTCAAACTTTGGGGGTTAATGCGCCGGCTTGATAAATGTGCCGTTGCGCAATTCGCTGAAGGCTTGCATCAGCTCCTCGCGGGTGTTCATGACGATGGGACCGTGCCACGCAACAGGCTCATCAATTGGGGCACCGGAGATCAACAAAAACCGGACACCTTCTGCGCCGGCTTGCAGGCTGACCTCATCGCCATTGCCAAAGCGGATCAAAGTGCGATTGCCCGAAAGATCGCGGATGTTGACCTCCTGGCCAGCCACTTCTTTCTCAAGCAGCACGCCCGTGGGTTTCGCCGCATCGACAAAGGCCGCGGCCCCTTCGAAAACATAGGCGAAAGCCCGACGATATGTGTCTATTTTGAAAGTTTTTTGCACCCCTGGCGGGACATATATGTCAAGATATTGCGGATCGGCGGCTATGCCGTCAACCGGACCTTTTTTACCCCAATATTCGCCTACGATCACCTTGACGCGCGTGCCGTCATCGTCAATGACCTCGGGAATTTCCGTGCCGGCCACATCTTGATACCTTGGGTCGGTCATCTTCAAACTGCCGGGCAAATTCCCCCAGAGTTGAAAGCCATGCATCTGTCCGTTGCGATTGCCCCGGGGCATTTCTTGATGCATGATCCCCCGGCCAGCGGTCATCCACTGAACGTCGCCAGCGCCGAGCGTGCCTTTGTTTCCTAGGCTGTCGCCGTGTTCGACACTGCCCGACAGCACATAGGTTATGGTTTCAATGCCGCGGTGCGGATGCCACGGGAAGCCCTTTTCAAAATCTTCCATTAATTCGTTGCGAAAATCATCAAACAACAAAAAGGGATCCATTTCCGAGGGGTCTTGAAACCCAAAAGCGCGATGCAGTTTGACGCCGGCCCCTTCCAAGGCTGGGGTGGCTTGCCGTGTTTCCAGAGTGGGGCGTAGTGACATGGGCTTTTCCTTTGTAGCTTAACTGCTAGATACGCCATGTCGCTGTGAAATCAATATCAAGGCCGCGACCACCATTGCGCGGGTTTCAGCCGTCCCTGGCGCCAGCGATCAAGCCAGAGCGCCAGGCCCCGGGCTGGCGAAAGTGCCAATTTCAGCCAAAGCCTCTGCGGCCAGCTTGTAAAGTCGCGGTTGAACGGGCAAACCCGCATGCAAATTGCGCAATCACTGCTCAGTTTCGTCCAAAAAGAGAAGCATTTTTCCGCATCAGATGTCCATTTTTTGACGCCTTGGATGGCAGATCGGCCGCCGCCAAATTTGGGTGGTCCGAGCGGCAGTGCTTTGACCGGGCAGGCATCCGCACATTTGGTACATATGTCGCAAAATTTTGCGACACCGGGGCGTTTTGGACGGTCCGGGTCTAATGGCATATCCGTAAAGATTTTTGAAAACCGGAGTCGTGGCCCAAATTCTGGCGTGATGACCAATTGGTTCCGTGCGTATTCGCCCAAGCCGGCTTGCACCGCCATGGGGATAACCAAACCGGTGTCGTTCATGGAGGCCACGGCTTGATAGCCCAAATTGCGGATATAGGCCGCCAGCTGCATAACGATCGCTGCCTCATGGCTGTATTCGCGCCCCGTGGCGGCACCAGCAAGGGCGGAGGGATAACTGCGCACCAATTCGCGATCCATCTCGTGGCCGAGCACCACGACATGCGTCAACCCCTCTGGCAGGCCCAGGGGCGCTGTGGACATATCGCGCACATCGACGCGATCCGCATACAACCATCGTGGGTCCAAGTCGGTCAAACCGCAAAGATCTGCTCCAAAGAATCGAGCCGCTTTTTTGATATTGGTGGCGGCGGCGCCCGGAGTTTCGAACTGCAACTTTTCTCTGGCAACGGGTGTGTCATTGCTGATGGGGGCTTGAAAGCCTTCGCGTCGGCCGTCGGCGGCGAAACGATCGGTCATAATGTCTGAAATCAGCCAACTGGCATTGCGCAGGGCAAAATCTTTTTGGGTAAACCCATCGCCGCGACGGGGCGTGGCTTCCATGCGGTAGCTCCCGAAAAAAGCCTGTGTCGCTGCACTGCGGACGCTATCGTCCCAAAACGCGCGAGAGAATACATCATTTCGTTGCGAAAAGCGTTTAAATTGTGTCGTGGTTTCAATGCCAGCGGCAAGGTCGTCTGGGTTTTCCATAAAAACACACTGCAAAATCACAAGCGAGATGACAAGCGTCGCAAATGAGGGCGACATGTCGGCAATGGGTGCTTTTCTACCGGCAAAGTTCATTCGGGAGAGAGCAGATGAAAGTTGGATTTATTGGGTTGGGCAATGTTGGGGGCAAGTTGGCGGGCAGTTTGCTGCGCAACGGCATGGATCTGAGCGTTCATGATCTCAACGCGGCCTTTGTAGCTGATTTTGTGGCGCGTGGTGCCAAAGATGGATCAAGCCCGGCGCAATTGATGCAACACTGTGATGCGGTCATTACCTGCCTGCCGAGCCCGGCGGCCTGTGATGCTGTCGTGAGTGAGATGTTGCCGCATGTTGGGCCCGGCAAGATTTGGATGGAGATGTCAACAACAGATGCCAGTGAGGTAAAGCGGCTGGGGGCTTTGGTTTTGGCCGCAGGCGGTGAGGCGGTCGATTGTCCGGTGTCCGGCGGTTGCCATCGGGCCGATACGGGCAATATCTCGATCTATGCCGGCTGCACGCGTGCGACCTTTGATAAAGTGTTGCCAATTCTGGCCTATATGGGACGCCGTGTTTTGCATGTGGGAGAGGTTGGGAATTCCAGCATTTTAAAAGTGATGACCAATTACCTCGCAACAGCCAATTTGATCACGGTTTGCGAAGCATTGACCGTGATGAAAGCGGCTGGAATGGATCTTGGCATGACCTATGAGGCAATCGCGATGTCATCTGGCACCTCCTTTGTGCATGAAACCGAAAGCCAGTTGATCCTTTCGGGGTCGCGAGATGTGAACTTCACTATGGATTTGGTGCAAAAGGACATTGGCTTGTTTCAAAAGATTGCCGATGATCACGGCGTTCCTTTAGAAATCTCACCGATGATTATTGACATCATGGGCGACGGGCAAAAACGCTATGGTGTGCGCGCGCAATCGGACAGGATCATTGAACGTCTGGAAGAGACAACCGGGTTGAGCATTCAAGCTCCGGGCTTTCCGCAGGAGCTGATCGATGATGAACCTGAAGAGCGCGGCTATGAGGTGGTGGTGCGCCGTTAAGGCAAAGTTTAACCTTCCATTTCGCCGCGTTTCAAGGCAGGTAGACCGCGAGGCGCCCGCCTCAAAGGTGAAATTTGAGGAAGGACGAAATGTCAGATTCTGTAATTGCGCAACTCAAAGCCTCGACGGTGCGCCGGGGCTTTGCCCTTTTTGTTATGATGCTCCTGGGATTTTTGCTCTTGTATCTTACGGCCACTATAGATGCGGGATTTGTGCATAAGGCGTTCTTGGTTGGCGTCGCTGCAGCTGTGCTTTGGATGGCGCGTGCCATGCAAAGAGGGACCAGGGGTTACATTGAGCTGCGCGCCTCCGGGCTGTATTTCGAAGATGGCCGCGTTTTGGCGGCGATGGATGATATTTTGCGCGTGGAGCGCGGCGTGTTTGCATTCAAACCCTCCAATGGCTTCGTTGTCACCTTGCAAAACAAGACCGAACGGGCCTGGATTCCAGGTCTCTATTGGAAATTCGGCATGCGGGTTGGCATTGGCGGGGTGACAGCGCCGTCAGAGGCGAAATTTATGTCGGATAGTTTGGCGGTTTTGCTCGAAGAGCGCGCAGATTCTCCTTTAATGAACATGAAATTATGAAAAAATAGGCGTTTTATTCAACATCTATCGCGGTAAGCTTTCGGCAGTACGTTTTAACTGCCATTCAGGATATGATTTATGACCGCCTCCAACCCATCTGAGCCAAGTTTTCGCGATAGTGTCGACATAATGTTCAACCGCGCGGTGGCGCTTTTGGATTTATCGCCAGGTTTGGCGGAAAAAATTAGGGTCTGTAATGCCACCTACACGGTGCGCTTTGGGGTGCGTCTGCGCGGCGAGATAACCACATTCACGGGCTACCGCGCGGTGCATTCGGAACATATGGAGCCTGTAAAGGGTGGCATTCGTTATGCGCTCGGCGTCAACCAAGATGAGGTGGAAGCGCTCGCCGCTTTGATGACCTATAAATGTGCTCTGGTTGATGCGCCCTATGGTGGCTCAAAGGGTGGCCTGCGGATTGATCCTCTGGCCTATGATGAGCATGAATTGGAGCAAATCACCCGGCGCTTTGCTTATGAGTTGATTAAACGTGATTTGATCCACCCGTCGCAAAACGTGCCGGCACCGGATATGGGCACGGGCGAGCGTGAAATGGCGTGGATTGCCGACCAATATCAGCGGATGCATACAACCGATATCAATGCGCGGGCCTGCGTGACTGGTAAGCCGGTCAGCGGTGGCGGGATTGAAGGGCGCACAGAGGCAACGGGCCGCGGAGTGCAATATGCTTTGCAAGAATTTTTCCGTCACCCCGAAGATCTTGCGGCAGCTGGCCTATCGGGCGATCTCGGGTCCATGGCGATCATTGTTCAGGGGCTTGGCAACGTGGGCTATCATGCTGCAAAATTCCTGAGCCAAGAGGATGGCGCGCGGATCACCGCGGTGATTGAGCGGGACGGGGCGGTGCAAAACCCTGATGGTTTGGACATTGAGGCGCTCAAGGACTGGATCGGCGAACATGGCGGGGTGAAAGGGTTTGAGGGCGGCCGCTACACCGCCGATGGGGCCAGCGTTTTGGAGGCCGAATGTGATATTTTGATCCCTGCAGCTTTGGAAGGCGTTATTCACCGCGAGAATGCCAATCGGGTGCAAGCGCGTGTGATTGTCGAAGCGGCGAATGGGCCTGTGACGGCTGGGGCCGATGCACTCCTGCGGGAGCGGGGCGTCGTAATTATTCCGGATATGTACGCCAATGCGGGCGGCGTTACGGTCTCTTATTTCGAATGGGTGAAAAATCTTAGCCATATTCGTTTTGGCCGTATGGAGCGCCGCCGCGAGGAATCGCGCAACCAGCTTATTGTTAATGAGTTGGAGCGGTTGAGCAAATCCAGCAACGTCAATTGGCAGCTGACTCCGAATTTTAAGGAGAAATATCTGAAAGGCGCCAGTGAATTAGAACTGGTCCGCTCTGGCCTCGATGACACGATGCGCGGCGCCTACAATGATATGGCTGAGGTGTGGCGGCGGCGCGCCGACGTGCCAGATTTGCGGACCGCTGCCTATTTGGTCAGTATCCAAAAGGTTGCGGCATCTTACAAAAACAAGGGACTGTAGCTCAATTGACAGGGTTGCGACCGAAAAGGTAGGTAGCCTTTGGGGCGGCTAGAATGTGCAGCGCCCATTCGGAGATCTAGTGCCGTGCGCGATTGGTTTGAAAAGACGCTGACCCGACCTGTTGGGCTGTTGAGCTTTACGGCGGCGGCCTGTCTGTTCACTCTGGCGGCATTTCAAGCACCTTTGCTATCTTATGCATTGCGGTTCAGCGACTTACATACACCCGAGGGCTGGGTGCAAATTCTATCGTTGCAAGTCTTGCAAGTTTGCCTGTTTGCCGCCCTTGTTTGTAGCCTATCAACCATCGCGCTCTGGCTCATGAAATGGGTGGTCGCGCTGGTATTTATCGTCAATTCAGTTGCGCTCTATTTCATGCTGACATACGGAATTGAAATTGATCGGACGATGGTCGGTAATATATTGAACACCGATCGTCGCGAAACTGCCGAGCTGTTACACCTGTCGCTTGTTCCTTATGTGCTGTTCTTGGGAATAGTTCCGGCTGTCTTGGTGTTAAAAGTCAAAGCGCGAGGGCTGGCCCGAATCTGGCGCTTTGCCTATGCTGTTGGGGCAATTGGCATATTGGCGGCATGGATTGCACTCACCTCTTTCACGATGCTTTGGTATGACCGCCATGCATCGCGCATGGGCAGTAAAATTCTGCCATGGTCCTATATCATAAATGTTGCGCGGCACTTTAATCGCGTCGCAATGGACAATCGCGAGCAAGTTTTGCTTCCCGATGCACAGTTCATAACTGCGCCGACAGCGCGGAAAGATGTTGTGGTCTTGGTCATTGGTGAAGCCGCGCGCGCCGACCGATTTTCAGCCCTCGGATATGCCCGGGAGACGAATCCGTTTACCGCCAGCTACAATCTTGCGGTTTTCCCGGCTGGTCTCGCCTGTTCGACGAATACGATCTCGTCTACGGCCTGTATTTTAACTCATGAAGGCCGCAATGCGTCAGCGCGCACAGTTTTTGAGCCACTGCCAAATTACGTCAAGCGTCACGGCGTTGCGACAATTTTTAGGTCGAACAACTCTGGTGCTCCGCCGATCGATGTGGATCTGTACCAAAATCGTGCAGATATTTTGGAAAATTGTGCGACTGAATTCTGTCCGGAAGGAGGATCTGACGCGCTTTTGAACTGGCAATTGGGAGATTTGATTGAACAGACTGAGGGCGCGCGTGTTTTTGTGACTCTGCACCAAACCGGCAGCCATGGCCCGGCTTATTACAGCAAATACCCCAAGGAGTTTGAGCGCTTTACCCCGGTCTGCGAAACTGTTCAGGTGTCGCGCTGTTCACAAGAGGCTTTGGACAACGCCTATGACAACACCATTCGCTATACGGACAGTTTGATTGCTGATTTGATTGCGCAGCTTGATGCCCTAAACGATATAAATGCGGCATTGATCTATGTGTCCGACCACGGTCAATCTTTGGGTGAAGATGGATTTTATTTGCATGGCGCACCCAACGCAATTGCTCCTAAAGCGCAACGTGAAGTGCCGTTTTTGGTGTGGATGTCGGAGGGGTTTGCCGAGGCGCGCGGCCTGACGGCTCAAGCAATTCTTCGTCCGGAGACCCACCCCCATGACTTTCCGTTTCACAGTGTCATGGGTGCCTTCGGTTTGCGCAGTGAGATATACAAACCTGAGTTTGACATATTCACCCTTTATGACAAGTAGGCGTCCTATGACATTTAGAGAACTTTTGTCCCAACCATTTAAGGTCATTTACCGGCATGGCATTGTCGTGTGTATGGTGGTGGTGATCATCCTTGCGGCGACCGTCTATCCCAGCGATATGGAAAACGATTATGCCGTCTCTAAAGGTGGGCATGAGCGGCCAGTGGTTGTGGCATTTGAGGATTATGGGCGTCATATTAACACAATGCTGCCATTCGTACTGGCTTTGGTTTTGAAAGACAAAGAGGGGTGGAAGCAATTAGGTATGATAACGGTCGTGGGCATTTTGGCGTCACACGGTCCAAAGCGACTGCTGAATGATGTTGAAATCATGGGAACGCGGCTGGGACAGCGGCCCAATTCGACCAGCAGCAAACACAATATGCCGTCGGGGCACTCAACGCTGGCGGGGGCTTGTGCTTATTTTGTTATGCGCCGATACAGTATTTGGTTCGGGGTCATTGTGATCCCGGTTTTGCTGTTTACAATGTACGCGAGAGTTATGTTGGACAAGCATACAGTTTCTGCTACGATTTCTGGAGCTGCAACTGGTCTGTTGGTGGCGGCACTATTTTCGACAAAACTGTCTGGTTTTCGAAGCCAGATAGCGCGATTTTTTGGGGTCAAATGAAATCTTCATCTTCAGCTCCAAGAGAGCCACTCTCAAAAATGTTGCCCAATATTGTAACGATTTTTGGCATTTGCGTCGGTTTGACGGCAGTACGTTCTGCGCTGCAAGGCAACGTTAGCGTTGCCCTTTATTTGCTGGTCCTCGCGATGATTTTGGATGCCGCCGATGGCCGGCTGGCACGGGTTATGAAAAGTGAAAGCAAAATTGGTGCCGAATTGGACACGCTGGCCGATTTTTTCAATTTCGGGATCGCGACCCCTTTGGTGATTTATTTCACAATTTTTGTAGAGTCCGATGCCGCCAGATTTGGGTGGATCGCCGTCATGATCTTCTCGATCTGCTGCGCTCTGCGCCTGGCGCGCTTTAATGTCAGCCAAGCGGATGGCGCGAAATCAGTTGATTTTGTCGGAGTGCCTGCGCCCGCATTGGCCTGTTTAGGGCTCTCGCCGCTATTTTTGGTCATGGCCGGGGTCGATGTGGCTGGCCATTATGTTGAGGCTGCCATTGTATTTGTCGTCATATGCGCAGGTCTTGCAGTGGGTACATTCCCAACCATGTCATTGAAGAGCACAACCTTCCCCGCCTCCATGAGGTTGCCGGTGATTTTGTTGGCGGTCATCTTTGTGATCAGCCTGTTAGTTTTCCCTTGGTATACGCTGTTGTTTGCCAATGCGATTTACCTGGCGATGATCCCAATCTATTGGCTCTCAAAACGTGCTAAATTGGCGAAAAGGTCTTAAGCGATGATACGCATCAGACCGATGCATCCGTTGATGCTGGTGGCCGTTGCTGTTGCAACGGTCTTTACAATTTATAATGAGACTTTTTGGGGCTTATGGTCGGATGTGTTCGATGGAAATTTTCTCAGCGGGGTGAAGTTCGCAACGGCATTCTTTCTTTTGTGTTGCGCTCTGCTTGGGGCGCTGGCTTTTCGCTCGGTCTTGCGCCCGCTCATAGCCGGATTTTTTATGGTATCGGCTGTCACGTCTTACTACATGGATGAGCTTGGGGTCGTGATTGACCGGGAAATGATCCAAAACGCCGTCAGCACGACCTTTACAGAGGGTAAACATCTGATCACCGCCCCCTTCGTTTTCTGGGTTATCGTAGCGGGAATTGTGCCGGCACTAGTGGTGTTAAAGGTGCCGCTCTCACGGCGCATGCTTCGGCAGACGATTTGGCAAAATGGCTTGTTTTCGATGCTCTGCTTGATCGGCTTTGTGGGGCTTTTGTTGAGTGATATGAAAAATTATGCGTCGATTTTGCGGAGCCGTGGAGACCTAAAGGCAAGTTTTCAGCCCTTGGCCCCGCTTGTCGAATCCGTGCGCTTTGTCGCGATGCTTAGCCGCTCCAAGACATTGCCCTTTGTTGCTATCGGCCTCGATGCGGTGCTGAAAAGGTCTGGCAATGTCGCTGATCTGCCAAAGGTGACCGTTGTGGTGGTGGGGGAGACCGCAAGGGCGCAGAACTTCAGTCTTGGGGGATATGAACGCAAGACCAATCCACTTTTGGCTCAAGAAGATATTTTGTATTTTGAGAACGTCTCAAGTTGTGGTACCTCAACGGCCGTTTCCCTTCCCTGCATGTTTTCGCGATACGGGCGCGTGGACTATTCGCATGAGCTAGGTGTTTCGCATGAGAATGTTTTGGATGTGATCCAAAGATCAGGCATGCGGGTGGAATGGATTGAAAACAATACGGGTGACAAGAGGGTGGCCGCGCGCATCGGCTATCGGCAAGTCACCTATGCCGACGATCCCGAGTTTTGCGGCGAAGGGGAATGTACCGATGGAATTTTGGTCAAGGAAGTGGCGCAGATTTTGCCGGAAATTGACCAAGACACCACCCTTGTGTTGCATCAAATCGGCAGCCATGGGCCGTCTTACTATCTGCGCTATCCGGAGGCTTTTGAGAAATTCAAACCAGCCTGCCGCACCGCAAATTTGAGCGCATGCACCTCTGAAGAGGTGATAAACGCCTATGACAACACTATCCTTTATACGGACAAAGTCTTGCAAGATTTGATCGCGCTGCTCTCAGCGCAAGACCATTTGGCCAGCGCGGTGCTTTATATATCCGACCACGGAGAGTCCTTGGGAGAAAATGGCCTCTACCTACATGGCGCCCCCTATTTTATGGCCCCCGATGAACAAACCAAAGTTCCGATGTTGTTTTGGCAGTCTCAGACCTTTGCCAAGAGTGTGGGGATTGATGATGGGTGTTTGAGAGCGAAAGCCTCCGCCGCCTATTCCCACGATCATCTGTTTCATTCATTATTAGGTCTGACCGGTGTGGATACCGCAGAGCGCGTCCCTGAACTTGATATTTTCGCCGACTGTGGGAGAAACTGATGAACAATGATCCGCAAAAACCAGAAAAAATTCATGGGATTGCCCATCTTTTCGCTGCCGCGCGCTACTCGATGGGCGGCGCACGACGACTTTGGGGGGAAACAGCGTTTCGTCATCAGCTTCTGGCGGGCCTATGCCTTGTGGCGATTTTGATCTGGATTGGGGCCGAATTGATGCATGTTGTCATGTCCATTGTATTGGTCGGAATGACGATTGCGATCGAAGCGATCAATACGGCGATTGAAGAAATTGTTGATCTGGTGTCACCGGAGTGGTCACTGCCCGCAAAACATGCCAAAGACCTCGGGTCGTTCGCGGTTTTCGCTATGCTCTGTCTAAATGGGGTTTTTGCGGTTTTCGTGACCTTAACAACTTTGAATTGGATTTGACCTGATGAATATGATGAAAGTCATCGCCGTCCCGATGCATCCTGAAGGCCGCAAATTTGTGGCTATATTTGCGGCTGTGACAGCTATGCTTTGGCTGGTTTGGGAGCCGCTGTTTTGGCTCGGTTTGGGGCTGACCGTTTGGTGTTATTACTTTTTCCGCGATCCGGTGCGTTCCGTGGCGCAGCGGCCCGGGCTCATCCTCTCTCCGGCTGATGGGGTGGTATCTTTGATCACCAAGACCGTCCCGCCGGCGGATATGCAATTGGGCGATAAGCCTTTGACGCGGGTGTCTGTGTTTATGAACGTGTTCAATTGCCATGTGAACCGTGCGCCGATCGCCGGCGAGGTGGTGGCGATTAGCTATCACCATGGCAAATTTTTCAATGCCTCCTTGGACAAGGCAAGTGAGCACAATGAGCGCAACTCCATTACCATTGAATCTGCCGATAAAACCCGAATTGGCGTGACACAGATCGCCGGCCTGGTGGCGCGTCGTATTGTTTGTTTTACAAAAGTAGGCGCGCGCTTGGGGGTGGGTGAGCGGTTTGGCTTGATCCGTTTTGGCAGCCGTTTGGATATCTTCCTGCCCGAAGGCATCGAGCCTGCTGTCGGCCTGGGACAGACGGCGGTGGCCGGTGAAACCATTTTGGCCCGATTGAACCAGCCCGCTGAAGACTGGCCGATTCAACCGATTTAGCCTGTGGATACAGCAACCTTTGCGATCAGAGCCGTAGATCTGCGTATTGTCCCTTGCCAAAGTCTGGATATTTTTATTCACTGATAGGTGTTTCAATTTGCAGGTTTAAGACATGCGCTTTTCAGCTCTGAAAGTTCTCACCGAAGGGTTGACAGGCAACCGTGGCTGGCGGGCCCATTGGCGCGATCCGGAGCCGGCGGAGGCCTATGACATTGTAATCATCGGAGGCGGCGGGCATGGCTTGTCGACCGCCTACTATTTGGCAAAGGAATATGGGCTCAAGCGCATTGCTGTGCTGGAGAAAGGCTACATTGGCGGTGGCAATATTGGGCGCAACACAACCATTGTTCGGGCCAATTACTTTTTGCCCGGAAACTCGGAATTCTATTCGCATTCCTTGAAGCTTTGGGAAGGGCTGGAGGCGGATCTCAATTACAATGTTATGCATTCACAGCGCGGGCAAATTGGCCTGTTCCATAGTGATGGGCAAAGAGACGCGGCCATTCGCCGGGCAAATTCAATCCGCAACCGGGGAGATGACGCGGAGTTATTGTCTGTGGCGCAACTGCGCAAGATGGTGCCTTACTTAGACTATGATCAGGGGCGGTTTCCGATTTACGGCGGCCTGTTGCAGCGGAGGGCGGGCACAGCGCGGCATGATGCCGTTGCGTGGGGCTATGCGCGTGGTGCGGATCGGCTTGGTGTTGATTTGATTCAAAATTGTGAGGTGACGGGACTCGATATCGTTCAGGGGGTGGTGCGCGGCGTGCAAACCAGCCGCGGCCCTATTGTCGCAAAAAAAGTGGCCATGGTGGTTGCGGGACGCTCAAGCCAGGTGGCGGCTATGGCGGGCATGCGCCTTCCTATCGAAAGCCACGTGCTGCAGGCCTTCGTGACCGAGGGGCTGAAACCTTTCATCGATCATGTGATCAGTTTCGGCATGGGGCATTTTTATATCAGTCAATCGGACAAGGGTGGTTTGGTCTTTGGTGGGGATCTGGATATGTATGCCAGCTATGCCGCACGGGGGAATTTGCCGATGGTGGAGCATGTGGCAGAGGCTGGGATGACTCTGATGCCGATGATCGGCAAGGCGCGGATGCTGCGCAGTTGGGGGGGCATCATGGATATGACCCCCGATGGTTCACCTATTATCGATAAAACCCATATTGAGGGTTTATATTTGAACGCGGGCTGGTGCTATGGTGGATTTAAGGCCGTGCCGGCTTCTGGCTATTGCTTTGCACATCTTTTGGCCACAGATCGCCCGCATGCCGCCGCCGCGCGCTTCCGCTTGGATCGGTTCCGCAGCGGGCGCGGGTTGATGGATGAAGAGGGCACCGGTGCCCAGCATAATTTGCATTAGGATCGGTCGGATGTTTTTGGATGATTGTGATGTCTCTATCTGCTGCGTCGAAGGAGGGCTGATATGCGCATAGACTGTCCTCTTTGCGGCACGCGAGATCGGCGTGAGTTTTACTATTCCGGCCATGCCACTGCGCTGGCGCGGCCGGCGCCGGATGCAGGGGCAGAGGTCTGGGATGACTATCTGCACAACCGCGACAATCCAGCTGGGATAACTGAGGACCTGTGGCATCATGAATTTGGTTGCGGTGCCTGGCTTGTGGTGCGTCGTGATACGGTTTCACATGCGGTTTTGTCGGCGCGATTGGTCAAGGGGGATCAGCTGTGAGAGTGGCTGGAAAAGGATTGATTGACCGAAGTCGCGTGCTGAAATTCACCTTTGGCGGGCAGAGTTTTGAGGGCTTTGCTGGCGACACATTGGCCAGCGCCCTTTTGGCCAATGGTCAACGGCTGATTGGCCGATCATTCAAGTACCACCGCCCGAGGGGTATCGTTACTGCCGGGTCGGAGGAGCCGAATGCTCTGGTCACTTTGGAGCGCGGTTTGGCGCGCGAGCCGAACAGCCGCGCTACGATGCAGCCGCTCTTTGACGGGCTTGTGGCCAGACCGCAGAATGCATGGCCATCATTGAAATTTGATGTTTTGGCAGTGAACGACGTTTTGGCGCCCTTTCTGTCGGCGGGATTTTATTACAAAACATTTATGTGGCCACGTAAATTTTGGGAATGGGTGTATGAGCCCGCCATTCGGCAAGCTGCGGGCCTTGGGGCATTGTCGGAGCGTTACGACCATGAGCTTTACGAAAAAGCCTATGCGCATTGCGATGTTTTAATTATCGGTGCGGGTCCTGCTGGGCTGATGGCGGCATTGACGGCGGGTCGGGCTGGATTGGATGTCATTCTGGCCGACGAGCACGACCAGTTGGGCGGCCGGCTCTTGTCGGAAATCGAGCATATTGATGGGATGCCAGCCGTGTCTTGGGTACAGGCCGCAGCGGCCGAGTTGGCCGGGCTCGCCAATGTGCGGATCATGGTGAGTACCACAGTGACCGGTGCCTATGACCAGGGGGTTTTTGGTGCCTTGGAGCGGGTCGGACCGCGCGTTGACGTGATGCTGGAAGGGGTGCCGCGCGAAACTTTTTGGCGTATTTACACAAAAGGAGCGATCCTATGCGCGGGTGCTTCGGAGCGGCAAATCGCCTTTGCAAACAATGATCGCCCAGGAATCATGACCGCTGCAGCCATGCGCAGCTACCTGAACCGGTTCGGGGTGAGCCCCGGCCAAAGGGTGGCAATCTTTGGCAATAATGCTGATGCGCACCGTACCGCGCGAGATTTTGCGGAGGCGGGTGTTGAGGTTGTCGCCATGATTGACAGCCGCGCCGAGGCGCAAACCTTGGGTGATTACCCCCTATATACAGGTGCAGTGGTGACAGGCACCCGCGGGCGATTGGGTTTGAAAAGCATTGATATTCGGCAAGCTTGTGGATCTGTCAAAACGATTGACTGCGATGCGCTGGGCGTTTCTGGCGGCTGGAATCCGTCGGTACATTTGACCTGCCATATGAACGGTCGCCCGGTTTGGAACCCGGTTTTGGCAAGTTTCACACCGCAGTCGGGCGCTATTCCAGGTCTGGTGGCGGCGGGCGCGGCTGCTGGAGAAATGAGTACACAAGGCGCCTTGGCGCAGGGCCAGGCGGAGGCCCTGGTTTTGGTCAAGGCGTTGGGTAAGAGGAGGGTCAAGCCGAGCCCCTTGCCCGTTGCGGATGCCACCCCCTATGAGATCACACCGGTTTGGGATGTCGGCGGCAGGGCGCGCGCGTGGCTAGATTTTCAAAATGACGTTACGGTCAAAGATATCAAACAGGCGGTGCAAGAAAACTTTCGCTCCGTCGAGCATATGAAGCGCTATACCACCCAAGGAATGGCCACCGATCAGGGCAAAAGTTCCAATATTGCCGCGCTGGCAGTTTTGGCTGACGCCACCGGTCGCGGCATTCCCGAGACGGGTACGACCACCTTTCGCCCGCCCTATGTGCCTGTTGCTTTGGCAGCACTTGGGGCTGGTGGCTATGGCAAAGGGTTCGCGCCGGAGCGGCTGTTAACCTCTGACCGGATCAGCAGAGACCGCGGCGCGCCAATGGTTGAGGCCGGACTGTGGTATCGGCCCAGCTACTTCCCGCAGGACGGAGAGACCCATTGGCGCCAAGCCTGTGACCGCGAGGTGCAGATGGTACGCAGCGCAGTTGGTATTTGCGATGTCTCAACCCTGGGCAAAATCGATATCCAAGGCCCGGATGCGGCCGCTTTCTTGGATCTGCTTTACACGAACTCCTTTGCCAGCCTCAAACAGGGTCGCGTGCGCTACGGGTTGATGTTGCGTGAAGATGGTCACGTGATGGATGATGGCACCTGTGCCAGAATTGGCGCGGATCACTACCTTATGACCACGACCACAGCAGCGGCAGGCCAAGTGATGCGGCATATGGATTTCGTCCACCAAGGGCTGCGGCCAAATTTTGACGTGAGCTTCACATCTGTCACAGAGCATTGGGCGCAATTTGCCGTGGCGGGCCCCGAGGCTCGCGCCTTGCTCAACGGCGTATTGGATCGCAAAATCAGCGATAAAACCCTGCCGTATATGGGATATAAATCAGTGCAATTGGGCGGCATTGCCGCGCGGTTGTTTCGGATCTCTTTCTCTGGAGAACATGCTTATGAATTGGCGGTGCCCGCGCGCTATGGTGAAAGCCTGTTTCAATTACTTCTCGAGCGGGCCGAGGCGCTGGGCGGCGGCGCCTATGGGCTCGAAGCGCTGAATGTTTTGCGAATTGAAAAGGGCTTTATCACCCACGCGGAAATTCACGGGCGCACCACTGCATTTGACATCGGCCTCGAGCGAATGGTGTCGGAGGCGAAAGACTGCATTGGCAAAACAATGGCGGCACGGCCGGGGCTCATCGGACCGGAGCGCGATCAGCTGGTGGGCTTGCGGCCCGTGGGTGAGGTGAAGCAGATTATTCCTGGCGCCCATCTTTTTGCACCTGAAGCGGAAGCTGTGTCCGAAAATGACGAGGGCTATGTTACGTCCATGTGCTATTCTCCTACGGTCGGCTCTGTCATAGCTCAGGCATTTTTGCGCGATGGACGCAATCGCCATGGTCAGCATATTAAGATGGTTGAGCATTTGAGTGGCGTCACAACGCTTTGTGAAGTCTGCTCGCCCGTATTTTTTGACCCAGAGGGGGAGCGGCTTCGTGGTTGAGCTTTATGAAACATCGCCGGCCGGCGCGGAGTTGCCTTTAGAGATTGGGACGGTTTCGGTCCGCGAAGTGCAAACATCAATGCATCTGCTGGCGCCCTACACGGGGCAGGCTGTCCAGGCGGCCGCTGCTTTCAATACCCAAATGGGGTTGGAATGGCCCGGTCCCAATGAGCTTAAGCGCAAAGGTGGGGTCTATGTGTTCTGGTTTGATCACGCGCATATTGCGGTGATGGGAGCCACGCCATCCAGCCGATTGGCCCGTCATGCGGCGGTGAGGGATGTTGGGGATGGGTGGACTGTTTTGGAGCTCAATGGTGCGGATGTGCGTGCCGTTCTGGCCCGTCTCACCCCTTTGGATTTGCGACAGAAACAGTGCAAAGCGGGTATGAGCCAGCGCAGTTCTTTGATGCATATGCAGGCGGTCATCTCTTGCCTGGGCAAGTCTCGTTTTCGCGTCATGGTGTTTCGCTCCATGACGCAAACTCTGCTGCATGATTTGACCACCGCGATGGAATCAGTGGCTGCGCGCGCGGATTTGGTTTAAATAACCTCATGTCATTGCCACCGGGATTTTTGGACGAATTGCGCAGCCGAGCTTCGATCTCTCAGGTCGTTGGGCGCAAGGTTATGTGGGACAGTCGTAAATCCAATCAGGGCAAGGGCGATATGTGGGCGCCTTGTCCTTTTCACCACGAGAAAACTGCAAGCTTTCATGTCGATGATCAAAAAGGATATTATTATTGCTTTGGGTGTCACGCCAAAGGGGATGCTTTGGGCTTTATAAAGGAGACTGAGAATGTGTCTTTCATGGAGGCTGTGGAGATACTGGCCGGTGAGGTGGGCATGCCGATGCCCGAGCGCGATCCCCAAGCGCAACAAAAAGCTGATCGCAGGGCGCAATTGGTTGAGATCATGGAACTGGCACTGCAATATTTCCGCTTGCAATTGAACACCTCAGCCGGGGCGGATGCCCGGGCTTATTTGAGCGGACGCGCTTTGTCGCAACAGGCACTGGACCGTTTTGAGATCGGATATGCGCCGGACAGCTGGCAGGGGCTTTGGGATCATCTGACGGGCAAATCTGTCAGTGAAGAGCTGATCCTTGCGGCAGGGCTGTCAAAACCCTCCAACAAGGGCAAACGCCCCTACGACACATTTCGCAATCGCATTATTTTCCCAATTCGTGATCCGCAAAAACGCTGCATTGGCTTTGGGGGTCGGGCGATGGATCCCAATGACCCGGCCAAATATCTCAATTCACCAGAGACAGAGCTTTTTGATAAGGGCAGATCGCTCTACAATCACGGCCCAGCGCGGGAGGCTTCTGGCAAGGGGCAGAGTTTGATCGTCGCTGAAGGCTATATGGACGTAATCGCCCTAGCTGAGGCTGGATTTGGCGCCTCTGTGGCGCCATTGGGCACAGCGGTAACACAGACTCAGCTACAGCTGATGTGGCGGATCTGTGATGAGCCGATCATAGCTTTGGATGGTGATACGGCCGGCATACGCGCCGCGCAGCGCGTTATGGATCTGGCGTTGCCGCTGCTCGAGGCCGGCAAGTCTTTACGCTTTGCGGTTATGCCAAATGGTCAAGACCCCGATGATGTGCTGCGCGCTGGCGGGCCAGGCGCTCTGCAAGCGCTTTTGGATGCGGCGCGGCCGATGGTCGATCTGTTATGGGAGCGTGAAACCTATGGCAAGAATTTCGACAGTCCGGAACGTAAGGCCGCATTGGATAAAACCCTTCGCGAAAAGCTTCAGCTGATCAAAGACCCTTCTATTCGCGGTCATTATGGCCAAGCAATTAAGGACAAACGCTGGCAGTTGTTCCGACCAAAGGCCGCCCCGAAAACGGCGCGGGGGTTTAATGCCAAGACCGGATACAACCTCGTCACACCGCAGGCGAGCACGCGCAACTCGGCCTTGGCCAACGGTTCTGAACCCAGCCATCTCTTGCGTCATTCTGTTATTTTGGCAAGTCTACTCAACTGTCCAAACGCCCTGCCGGTGGTTGAAGGGGCGTTGGAAGATCTACAATTTGAAAAACCACTGCACCGTGATTTGCAGCAATTTTTGTTGCAGTTTTCTGGCGCGCCGGACCAGCTCTGGCCAGAGGCGGAACAGATTTTTGGAGTGCCGCAGCTTGAAAGTTTGATGCAGCTACCCCATGTGCGTATCGCGCCCTCTGTGCGCAACAGCTCGGACCTATCTTTTGTGGTCACCTGTTTGCGGCAAGAGTTTGCTCAAATTTTTGCAACCGATGCCCATGGGCGAGAGGTGGCGGAGGCGATTTTGGATGTGTCCGATGTGGACAGTGAGGGGCTGACCTGGCGGATCAGTGAATCTGCCAAACATTTGCAAGCCACAACCAAGGGCGCGCAGGAAGATAATACGGAATATAAAACCGCAAAGAACGGTCTAAAAGTGAAGTTAGAGGAACAAAATACATTGGATGATCTGCTGCAGCAGATTAATTATTCGAAACCAAACCGACCTTAAGTTCGGTGGGGGTGGGAACTGGGGGACGAATCAGGCTAAATAGCGATGCGAATCAGTTTCAAAACCGATTCGTTTTTACGTTTAGTAAGAGTCCCAAGGACAAGGAGCCACAGCGCATGGCCGCCAAGGATAACGACGACCGCAAGCAAGATGCCGACGCCAATGAACCGATGATCGATATGAGCCAAGCGGCTGTCAAAAAGATGATCGGTGATGCGCGGGAACGCGGTTATATCACCTATGATCAACTAAACACAGTTTTGCCACCCGATCAGGTATCGTCCGATCAGATCGAAGACGTCATGTCGATGCTTTCTGAAATGGGCATTCAGGTAACCGAAGAGCATGAATCTGAAGAAGATGAAGACAAAGGCCCAACGGATTTGGTGGCCACCAATCAAAACCGCGATGTAGCGCTTGCGGGGGCAAATAACGAAAAACTCGACCGGACGGATGATCCGGTGCGTATGTATCTGCGTGAAATGGGCTCGGTGGAGCTCCTGAGCCGCGAGGGTGAGATTGCCATCGCCAAGCGGATCGAAGCAGGTCGCAATACAATGATTTTGGGGCTTTGCGAAAGCCCGCTGACATTCCAAGCGATCACCATCTGGCGTGACGAATTGCTGAGCGAAGATATTTTGCTGCGCGACGTGATTGATCTGGAAACCACGTTTGGTCACCACATGGGTGAAGAGGAGGAGGCTCCGGTTGTGGCGGCACCTGTTGCCACGGAAAGCCCTGCCAGCGCCAGCCCTGAGCTGGATGCGGATGGCAACCCGATCATCGCCGATGATGACGACGATGATGAAGGGGCCAATCTGTCACTGGCCGCTATGGAGGCTGCGCTTAAGCCGAAGGTGCTGGAGACGCTGGACCTGATTGCCTCTGATTATGTCCTTCTCTCTGAGATGCAGGATGTGCGTATCTCTGCGACTTTGAACGAGGATGAGAGTTTCTCGGATGGGGCCGAGGCGAAATATCAAAAGCTGCGCTCAGAAATTGTTGAATTGGTGAATGAATTGCACCTGCACAACAACCGGATTGAGGCGTTGATTGACCAGCTGTACGGCATTAACCGCAGGGTGATGTCGATTGACAGCGCCATGGTGAAACTTGCTGACCAAGCGCGGATCAACCGCCGTGAGTTCATTGATGCCTATCGCGGCCGCGAGCTGGATCCAAACTGGTTGACCGATATGGGCGAGAAAACGGGCCGCGGCTGGACCATGTTTATGGAGCGCAGCGTCGATAAAGTGGAAGAGCTCCGCGCAGAGATGGCGCAGGTCGGCCAATATGTTGGACTGGATATCTCTGAATTCCGCCGGATTGTGCAACAGGTACAAAAAGGCGAGAAAGAGGCGCGCCAAGCCAAAAAAGAAATGGTTGAGGCGAACCTGCGTTTGGTAATTTCGATCGCCAAAAAATATACCAATCGCGGATTGCAATTCTTGGATCTGATCCAGGAGGGCAATATCGGCCTCATGAAAGCGGTCGATAAATTTGAATATCGCCGGGGCTATAAGTTCTCAACCTACGCCACATGGTGGATTCGCCAAGCGATCACCCGCTCTATTGCGGACCAAGCGCGCACCATCCGTATTCCGGTGCATATGATCGAAACGATCAACAAGCTCGTGCGCACGGGCCGCCAAATGCTGCATGAAATCGGTCGCGAACCCACGCCTGAGGAATTGGCAGCCAAACTGCAAATGCCTTTGGAAAAAGTGCGTAAGGTCATGAAAATTGCCAAAGAGCCAATTTCTTTGGAGACGCCAATTGGCGATGAGGAAGACTCGCAGCTCGGTGATTTCATCGAGGATAAGAATGCCGTCTTGCCGCTCGACAGTGCGATACAAGAGAATCTGAAAGAAACCACAACGCGGGTCTTGGCCAGTCTGACACCGCGTGAAGAGCGGGTGCTGCGGATGCGCTTCGGCATCGGCATGAATACAGACCATACTTTGGAAGAGGTGGGCCAACAGTTCAGCGTGACCCGCGAACGTATTCGCCAGATTGAAGCCAAAGCCCTGCGCAAGCTCAAGCACCCAAGCCGCAGCCGTAAATTGCGCAGCTTTCTCGACCAATAGGTCCGGCACAGCAGTGAAGATTTGATGAGAACGGCCTCGCTCTGCGGGGCCTTTTTCATTTTGGCAGCGGCAACATCGGGCAGCCACCCCAAAATGCAGTGGGCCAAAATCTCCTCTACCCAAACCGTGGTGAAATGTTATAAGGATAGTGGAAGTTTAAGCGCTCTGCGCTATTGGAATACGAAGAGGGGATGGCACATGCGTTGCCCGTTTTGTGGAAATGTTGACACTCAGGTAAAAGACTCGCGCCCAGCCGAGGATCATGTCGCCATTCGGCGGCGGCGGTTTTGCCCAGCCTGTGGTGGGCGGTTTACAACCTATGAGCGCGTGCAATTGCGTGATTTGGTGGTCATCAAATCAAATGGTCGCAGAGAAGATTTTGACCGGAGCAAACTTGAGCGCTCCATTCGCATTGCCCTGCAAAAACGTCCAGTTGAGCCTGAGCGGATGGACCAAATGATTTCTGGCATCGTGCGCCGGTTGGAAAGCATGGGAGATACAGATATCCCCTCTACATCCATCGGTGAGATCGTCATGGAGGCTTTGGCGCGGATCGATACGGTCGCCTTTGTGCGCTTTGCCAGCGTCTATAAGAATTTCCAAGCTGCAGATGATTTTGACAAATTCGTCTCCGAGCTGCGGCCAAACCTGCCGCCCGAGGAGTGAGCGCTTCAAGCGACGCACGCTTTATGGCGTTGGCCCTAA
>JAKMFM010000049.1 GCA_022425445.1 Planktomarina sp. | reverse complement strand
ACCAGCGATAATGGCTGAACGCTTTGTTTGCGTCGGCCATTTTGTGAGTGTCTTCGCGCTTCTTGACGGCGGAACCACGGGATTGCACCGCGTCCAACAATTCGCCAGCAAGACGCTCTTCCATTGTATTTTCGTTCCGCTTGCGGCTGGCTGTGATCAACCAACGGATCGCAAGAGCTTCGCGCCGCTCAGGACGCACCTCAACCGGCACCTGATACGTCGCACCACCGACGCGGCGTGAGCGCACTTCGACGGAAGGTTTGATGTTTTCCAGGGCTTCGTGGAACATCTCAACAGGTGCGCGCTTGACCTTCGCTTCGACACGCTCCAGCGCACCGTATACGATGCGTTCTGCAACGGATTTTTTACCATCGAGCATCAAGTTGTTCATGAATTTTGTCAGAACCAAATCACCATATTTGGCATCGGGCAGGACAGAGCGCTTCTCAGCGGCGTGACGACGTGACATATCTTGATTCCCTTACTTCGGACGCTTCGCGCCGTATTTAGAACGACGTTGCTTACGATCTTTGACGCCCTGAGTATCCAGAACACCGCGCAGGATGTGATAACGCACACCTGGAAGATCTTTTACCCGGCCCCCGCGGATCAAAACAACAGAGTGTTCCTGCAGGTTGTGGCTTTCGCCTGGGATGTAGCTGATCACCTCAAAACCATTCGTCAGACGGACTTTTGCAACTTTCCGCATCGCCGAGTTCGGTTTCTTGGGCGTGGTTGTGTAAACGCGTGTGCAAACACCGCGTTTTTGTTGACTTTCTTGCAAGTGCATGGACTTGCTGCGTTTTACTTTAGGCTGCCGGGGTTTCCGGATCAGCTGTTGGATCGTTGGCATTGGCGGTTCTCTTCCCGTCTAGACAAATAAGGTGATGGGAATAGTCCCCACCGGTTCCAATGTTTAAGCGCCAGGTCAGTTACCCATCGCCGGTTTCCGCGTCTGATCGCGGTAATTTTTCGCCAAAGCACAACCAAAACCGCATCCCTTCCCGTAGTCGGAGGGGGCGGCGGGGGTTCCAGAGGAACAGCGAGCTGTTCTTGACCACTTCAAATTTTGATGTCGCGCAATGAGGTATCCCCCACGGCAGATGTGGGGCGTATATGCAGAGTCGCTTTTGCTGTCAACAGGTAGCAGGCGCAAGGCGACAACTTCCCATTCGTCTTTAATGGATCCTGTGTGACCGCCATGCGCCTGCGGTCTCTCACAGCACCACATCAGCGCGCAGCGCCATCTGCTCAACCAGCCGGGCGTTGGGAAGGTCATTGCTGTGCGTACGGATGCGCGCATCCTCGGGCGCCAACCCATGATCCACCCAACGCTGGATCAACCGCGCCTCAAGCTCAGCTTCATCGCAGCTCAGATGGATGGACAGATCCCAATACCTAGCCATATCGCGCCAGATCGGCGCGCCCATCAATAGGTAATTGCCTTCAATGACGATTGTATCACATTCAGGAGCAATATGCCCCGCGCCCGCAACAGAGAGATCACGGTCCCGGTCAAAAATCGGATAATACAGTTCGTGCGATGCGCCGAGCACTTGCACCAACCGAAGAAGTCCAATGGCATCAAAACTCGGCGGGCTGCCCTTACGATCTAAGATCCCGCGATCGCTCAAAATACGGTTGTCCAAATGAAACCCATCCATGGGCACCAGCTGACTGTGAACGCCAGCGCCCCGTAAGGCCGCAACCACCCCGGCCGCAAGCGTGGACTTCCCGCTGGCCGGAGGCCCGGAAATGGCGACCACCCGCCGCGCTTGGCGCCTGGGGCTTTGCAGTATCTGCTCTAGCAGGGCTGAAATCTGCGCGCTCATGCCGCCTGCTCAGGCGCTTCATTGGCACCGGTCATAAAGGCCACCGCATCGGACATTGTATAGTCGCGGGGATCGATCACGCACAGGCGCTTACCCAAAAGATGCACATGAATGCGATCGGCCACCTCAAAGACATGGGGCATGTTGTGACTGATTAAAATAATCGGGATGCCGCGTGACCGCACATCTAAAATGAGTTCCAACACCCGGCGGGATTCCTTAACACCCAATGCCGCTGTCGGTTCATCGAGAATGATCACTTTTGAGCCAAAAGTCGCAGCCCGCGCCACTGCGACCCCCACGCGTTGCCCACCAGGGAGCGTTTCCACCGCCTGATTGATGTTCTGAATGGTCATGAGCCCAACCTCCGACAACTTATCGCGCGCAAACTCTTGCATGCGCTTGTTCCATACTCACGACGATATCCTACCCTATGTCCGTATCGCGGCCCGTGGCGAAATAGATCCAACCCATCATTCAAATGAACATGAATCTCACAAAATATCTTCAGCGCCTCCTCATCCCAGTACCGACTCCGTGCCATACGCGTGTCTCCGTTGCACAACAAATAGTGGCACAGTTTTAGGGGGCCAAGACATTTGTAAGCCAACACCAACATATAGACTGTCCCCCGGCTACCGGTTTAGCGCCCGAAGAACATAGGGGCCCATATCCGCCACCACAGCCGCGACACCGCCTGCATTTGGATGCAATCCGTCGGCTTGGAAATAATTTTGCAAATCTGGCGTCACCCCGTCAGACGCCATCAGCGTTTCGAAGTAAAAGGGGTAGAATTCGACATCATAGCGCGCGGCCAGCTCTTGAAACGCGCTGTCATACAGCTTCTTATATTCTGCGCCATAATTCAGTGGCCCCACATGCCCAACCAAAAGCGTTGTGATGCGCCGAGCTTTCAGCCGCTCCAATATTTGTTCCAAATTGTCATGCGCCAACCCCGGATCCAAACCCCGCAGCATGTCATTTGAGCCAAGATTAACAATAACCAGATCCACCGGCTCGACCAATGTCCAATCCAGCCGAGCCAATCCCCCTGCTGTGGTGTCCCCAGATACACCAGCGTTGATCATACGCACCTGTGCGCCCTGCCCGGCCAACCAAGCGCCCAACTGTGGAACAAAGCCACTCTGTGCCGGCAAACCATAGCCCTGGGTTAAGCTGTCTCCAAATGCAACAACGGTCTTGCCAGAGGTTTCGGCCGGGGTCTGCGCATGCACCCCTGTCTGAAACATTGTGAAAAAAAGAATTAGCGCCAAGGCGTTGCAATAGCGGGAAATCAGACCATATCCAGAGGAAGAAAATATCATAGGATGGCTCCCTTGGACAATAAATTCGCGATCGACCTTCAGCAGGTTCATCTCTCGCTTGAAGGCAACGCTGGTCCAGTAGATATTCTACATAGTATTGACTTGCAAATTACTCAAGGGAGCAGCTGCGCCTTGGTCGGCCCATCCGGATCCGGCAAATCCAGCCTGCTGATGGTCATGGCTGGGCTTGAGCAGGCCACAAGCGGCCGTGTGACCGTTCTGCAAGAGGACATCAGTTCCATGTCGGAGGCTGAGCTGGCGCAGTTTCGCCGCGGGCGGGTCGGCGTGGTGTTCCAATCATTCCACCTTATTCCCTCGATGACGGCCCTGCAAAACGTCGCAACAGCGCTTGAATTGGCGGGGCAACCCGATCCTTTCGACCGCGCGCGAGACAAACTGAGCGCGCTGGGATTAGCCCACCGCTGTGACCATTTCCCGAAACAAATGTCCGGCGGCGAGCAGCAGCGCGTGGCGCTGGCACGCGCCTTGGCACCCAATCCTAAACTTGTTTTTGCCGATGAACCCACGGGCAATCTGGACGCTGCCAATGGCGCCAGCATCGTTGATAGCCTATTCACCCTCACCCGTGCACAGGCCGAGACAACTTTGATCCTCGTCACCCATGATATCCAATTGGCACAGCGCTGTGATCGGATCATTGATCTGCACGATGGTAAAATCTGTGAAAGCACTGGCGCATGATTGCGCTCAAAATTGCCCAGCGTGAATTGACCGCCGCCTGGCGCGAGCGCCTGTACGGCTTTCGCATTCTCATGCTTTGCTTAATCTTTGGCATAGCCTCCATCTCGGCCATTGGCTCGTTGCGCGGAGCAATTGACGCTGGACTGAACAGCAATGGAAGGGTGTTTCTTGGAGGCGACGCCGAAATTGAGCTCACCTACCGCCAGGCCAATGCGCAGGAGGTGGCCTGGGTGACAGATCAAAGCCTTGCGCAGTCACAGATCATTGATTTTCGCTCCATGGCCGTTGCCCCAGCCACGAACAAACGCCTCCTCACACAGATCAAAGCCGTAGACTCGGCCTATCCTTTGGTCGGAGCCGTCACCTTGTCGGACGATCTCAGTTTACCGGAGGCCTTTGCCGGCCAGGACGGCCTGCCGGGAGCAATACTCGCCCCCGCGCTCCTGCGGCGTCTCAAGATCAACTTGGGTGATCAGGTGCAGTTTGGGCAAAAGAATTTTGTCGTCATGGCGACCCTCCTCAAAGAGCCTGACAATTTTGGAAATTTCGCGTTGGGACCGCGCAGCCTTGTCTTGACCAAAGACCTAGAAGGCTCAGGGCTGATGGCCGCGGGCACGCTCTTTTCCAGTAAATACCGGCTGCTTTTTGAGGATGGCAGTGAGTTAGGTCAGGCCCAACAAAGGTTTGACAGGGATTGGCCCGGGACAGGCGCCAAATGGAAAGATGCTCGCAAAGCCTCTCCCGGCGCCGATCGGGTCATCGAACGCCTGAGCCGCTTTTTGATCCTGATCGGCCTTTCGGGCCTGGTTGTGGGAGGTATCGGGGTGAGCGCGGCTGTGCGGGCCTTTGTTGCCAAGAAAACTGGACACATCGCCGTGCTCAAGACGCTTGGCGCCACACCAGGTCAAATTTTCTGGATCTACACGATGCAAATCGCCGTCTATACTGGCGTTTCAGTCATGCTTGGCCTGTTGCTTGGCGCCCTCGCGCCCTTTGCCGCCCGGCCATTTTTGCCAAGCAGTCTCGCAGAGGTGGCGCTCATATCCATTTATCCGTCAGCTCTTATCGAAGCCGCGATCTACGGCTGTTTGGCGGCGGCGATCTTCTCCATTTGGCCCTTGGCCCAGACCGAACATATCCGCCCAGCCAATCTCTTCCGCGGCGGCGCGCCTGCACAGTGGCCCGCGCGGCGCTATCTCATTGTACAAGGTGCATTATTGGCCGCAGCGCTCTTTGGCGCAGTCCAATTTTCCGGTTCGTGGTCCATAACGTTCTGGCTCTTGGGCGGCATAGCCTTGTCACTGCTTATCTTGGCTTTGATCTCTGGCGCATTTCAATTCGCCCTCAGACGCATCATGCGCGGCTCCGCTTTTCAGCGCCGATTGCCACTGCGCGCTGCATTCAGCGCCCTGGCCAGCGGCTCAGAGCGGACGGGATCAGTGGTCATGGGAATCGGTCTTGGACTCACGGTTCTAGCTGCGGTTGGCCAAATTGACGGCAACCTCAGGCGCTCCATCACGCAATCTTTACCCGACAAAGCTCCAAGCTTCTTTTTCCTCGACATTCAATCCACCCAGCTGCCGGAATTCAACCAGCGCCTGGCGAAAAATCCAGCGGTGCGGAACGTTGAAACAGCCCCCATGCTGCGCGGTCTCGTCACAAAAATTAACGACCAGCCTGCCGCAGAAATTGGCGGCGATCATTGGGTGCTGCGGGGGGACCGCGGGATCAGCTACGCAGATGGTTTGCCCGAAAAAACCAAGATTACGGCTGGGCAATGGTGGGGTGCCGGTTACAGCGGGTCGCCCCAAATCAGCTTTGCCGCCGAAGAGGCCGAAGAGATTGGCATTGGCATCGGAGATCAATTGACGCTCAACGTCCTGGGCCGCGATATCACCGCTACGATCACAAGCCTCCGCGAGGTCGATTTTTCCACTGCAGGCATGGGATTTGTGATCTTGTTGAATGAGACGGCCTTGAAAAGCGCGCCACATTCTCATATCGCGACTGTCTATGCCGAAGCCTCCGCTGAAATTCCAATATTGGATGAATTGAACCAAGCCTTCCCCAATGTCACAGGCATTCAAATTCGAGAAGCCGCAGCTTTGGTCACAGGGGTGGTGTCATCCATCGCCTCCGCCGCTTCGATCGGCGCACTTGCCACGCTCATCACCGGATTTTTGATCCTGATCGGGGCCGCCGCGGCCGGCACGGCCCAGCGCGCATATGAAAGCGCGATTTTGAAGACACTCGGGGCCACACAGCGCGAAATCTTGACCTCTTTCGCCCTCCGCTCGGCCATGATCGGGGCACTTGCCGCGGGCGTGGCCCTTGGTGCAGGGCTTCTGGGCGGCTGGGCGGTCAGTCATTTTGTATTTGAAAATCAATTCAACATCATATGGGGAAACGCCGCATTGGTGATCCTTGGCGGTGTCGGCCTAACGTTAATCACAGGCATGCTCTTTGCCCTCGGCCCGCTGTCGAAATCCGCCGCAACGGAGCTCAGGCACCGCGATTAACATCCGGGGACAGGATATCTGAGCGCTTTTCGTGTGCCCGCGCGGGCATTTCGCTTAAGCGCGTTGGAGAAAACAATTCACCTTATCGCGGCAAACCGCTAAGATCTCAGGCGGAGCCATGGGATGAACAGATGGGCAATGCGCGCGTAAAATACTCGGTGATTATACCGACCCATAATCGCGAACCTCTACTGGCAGAGGCGTTGCAATCTGTCCAAGATGCCCTGCCCGACTGTTAGGAAGTAATTGTCGTCAACGATGGCCCCGCGTTTGAGCAGCCCACGCGTGACTTGATGGCCACATTGGGCGCCGTATCTGTCAAAACCAAAGGCGGGCTTGGAGCGGGCGCGGCGCGCAACATCGGTGCAGACCATGCGCGCGGGCAATGGCTCTTGTTTTTGAATGATGATGATCTCATTGCTGTCGGATATTGGCGGGCGGTCGCCCGATATATCGAAGCGCATCTTCAATCTGCAACTCTCGCCTATGGATTTTATCAGGCCATCCCCCAGTCTGATCGTGCAGAAATGCAGCGCGTCGCAGCGGCCCGAACCTCTTTTCATATTCAGCCGCATGAGACCGCCTCGCTGAAGCCAAAATTACCGGGATTGGGCGTTGGATTTTGGGTGTCAAAAGCCCTATTTCAGATGGTTGGCGGCATTAACACAGAGTTGCGCACAAATGAGGATACAGATTTCTGCCTCAAGCTTCTGAGTGCCGGCGCGCGCTGCCACCACACGCCGTCACATGGCGCGGTAATTTTTCAGGGCGATCATGGGACCGATGCCGCCAGCTCCACCACAAAACGCTACGGGCCAGCGCAAAGAGCCCGTTATTTCAAGCATATTGTAGACACCCAAGCGGAAATCCTCGCTACAGACAGCACGGCCGAGGCATGGCTCTGGAAGCGATATCTCAAGATGGCCGCACGCAGCGGAGGAATGGACGGCTACCACCATCTGTGCACAGCAAAGGGATTAACGGTGAATCGCAAGCGTCTGCTGGCGACCTATTGGGCCGGCTGTCGAATTTGGCGAGCTTGGACCTGCGCTGATTGCTCAAATACCCTTGTTCCACCAGGCCCTATCGCTTGGAGCAAAGCTGCCACGCTGTATCTGCTTCGGCGCCGCTCAGGCAAAACAGGGGCACAAGACCCAAATCGGATGCGTCCAACTGTCCACAGGGTGGTGCGATCCAAACTTTTTACGCTTTGACAACCATTTTACGCGGAAAATGGGCCAGGCATTCAGGCCCATTATTTCCAATGCGAATGCTTTCGGTGATCTCAAACCCCCAATCGTCCATCCATAGGCCCGTCATAAAATGAAACGTCATATTCTCCTGCAAGACGGTCTTGTCGCCGGGCCGCAAAGACATGGTGCGCTCGCCCCAATCTGGCGGGTAGCTCACGCCGATGGGGTAGCCGGTGCGGTTGTCCTTTGTGATGCCATATCTCTTGAGAATATCGAAAAATGCGATGGCAATATCCTCGCAAGTATTGCCGGCGCGCGCCTTTTCCAGCCCAGCCTCCATACCCTCCAAGACGGCCTGCTCCGCATCCAAAAATGTCTGGGTTGGTTTGCCCAGAAACACAGTCCGAGACAATGGGCAGTGATAGCGCTTAACAACGCCTGCGATCTCAAAAAATGTTCCCTCGCCCGACTTCATCGGCGCGTCGTCCCAGGTCAAATGCGGCGCGGAGGCATCGGCGCCCGAGGGCAAAAGCGGCACCAGCGCCGGGTAATCCCCACCAGCTCCAATGGCCGGATCATAGCGCAAAGCCGCGTCGTAAATATCGGCCACCAAATCACATTTACGAATGCCGGGCTCAACCTTTTCAACAATCCGCTCATGCATCCGCCCAACAATCTGCCCGGCCTGGCGCATCAAACCAAGTTCCGCCTCTGATTTAACGGCGCGCTGCCAATTGACCAAGCCCGTCGCATCGGTGAGCTGGGCGTTGGGCAGCGTCGCATGCAATGTCATATAGGCGGCCGCAGAAAACCAATAATTGTCCATTTCGACAGCAATGCGACCCTTGGCCAAACCGCGATCGGTCAATTGCGCCGACAGATAACCCATCGGATGACGCTCGGAGGACTGCACATAGTGGTCCGGATAACCGATGATATCAGACGGCTCCATAAAACAGGTACGCAGCGCGCCCTTGGCATCCTGCCCACGCCCATACCAGATTGGAGACCCGTCCGGAGGTAAGATCACACATTGGTGGACATAAAATGACCAACCATCATATCCGGTCAGCCAATTCATATTCGACGGATCTGAAACAATCAGCAGATCAATCCCCCGCCTCTGCATTTCTTGGCGGGTTTTGAGCAGGCGCTGTTCAAATTCAGCGCGTGAAAAATTGAGCTTGGCTTGTGACATCTCAGGCACTCCTTTTTGGCATGCTGTGCAAAAAATTATCAGAGCCAGCTGCGCTGTATATCCTAAGTGCGACATATTTTTGGAGTGTCACGCAAATGGCCTAGACAGGTCAATCTGGCGCTTGAATTCTAATCGCCGACCTGCGCCTATGGCCCATGAGCAGATTGTTTCCAACAGGCGAGATCATAGTGATGCATCCCAAACCAGAGCGCGCCCTGTGACGGCGCTGCGCAGCCAAAAGACCATTGGTCTCACGCTGGCCATTTTTGGCGCGCTGCTATTAACGCCCGATACTTTGTTCATGCGGCTGTCGCAGCTCGACGGGCTTAATATGTTGCTTTGGCGCGGCGGTCTCAGCGGCTTGGCTTATTTTATGATCTGGCTATGGATGCGCAGCCCGCGCGATCTGTCCAATATCTGGACCGGCAATTTTGCCATAATTGTTGCCTGTCAAATCGGTAACGCGGCGTTGTTCAGTCTCGCCATTGCCATCGCGCCCGTCACCGTGGTTTTGATAGGCGTGGCCACCGTGCCAATCTTCGCCGCGATTTTGTCACGCTTGATTTTGGGCGAAGCCCTCTCAAGCCGCACGCTTATCACCTCAGCCTTAGTCATTTTAGGCCTATTTATCTCTGTGCTGGGCAGTGACAACGGGCAAATTCAACTCGACACCCGCACGCTCATCGGCGCGGGACTGGGACTGGGGGTCGCCTTCAGCCTGGGGATGAATTTTACAGTGATCCGCAAAGACAAAGACGTGCCCTTTGTTCTGGCCATTGCCGTTGGCGCCATTGCCGCCGCTGTGCTAGCGGCTTGTCTTGCAACCACTGTCGCCTGGCCGCCTCTCCCACAGATGGCCGCCATTGCTTTGACCGGAATTTTCATCCTCCCGCTGTCATTTGTCACCCTCTCTTATGCGGCCCGATTCGTCCCCTCCTCCACCGTCAGCCTCATCATGTTGCTGGAAACAGTTTCGGGCCCTTTATGGGTTTGGTGGGGCATTGATGAAGCGCCAAGCGCCACGATGTTGATTGGCGGCGGCATCGTTCTGACCTGTTTGGCCGTATTTTTGACCCTTGAGGGCCGCAACACTGATTGAAACATCTGCGGAACAAGCGCCTGCGATCCCGAAATCACAATAATTAAATGATCGACAACGCGGATATTGGGTCCTAGCTTCTGTGCAAGGAGATTTACCATGACCCATTATGAAACGGCAACATCAGACCTTCCCCTCAGCACCCTGAGCGTCACAGAGCGCGTCTTCGAAGGTCTCACTTCCAGACCGGAAGATGTGGTTATAATTGATGGGATGGATGGACGAAAATTTACCGCCGGTGATGTGATTGATCACGTCAAACGTCTGGCAGGTGGCTTGCGCGCGGCCGGCCATGTGGCACAAAAGCCTGTTGCCCTTATGGCGCCAAATTCACCGGAATATTGTATTATTTTTCATGCTGTCGCTTGGGCTGGCGGCACGATCACAACATTAAATCCCACCTATACAGCCCATGAAATCCGCCATCAGCTGCACGATTCCGGAGCAGGCCTGCTGATCACCGTCCCCGAAACCCTCGCCGTCGCCAAAGAGGCGCTGAAAGAGCTGCCAGAGCTGCGGCTGTGCGTCATTGGGGGCGCCGACGGCTGCCAGAGCCTGTCCGAGCTATACGGCGAGGCGCAAGAGCAGCAATGCCCGGTAGATTTAGACCGCCACAGCGTTGCGTTGCCCTATTCCTCTGGAACCACCGGCTTGCCCAAGGGGGTGTGCCTGTCGCATCGCAACCTGTCGATGAATATCGATCAAACCGCACAGGGCGCTGAGTTTCGTACCGGTGAGACCGCCGCCGCCTTCCTGCCTTTCTTTCACATCTATGGTATGACCGTGATGATGAATATGCATCTGGCCTGCGGCGGTGTTTTGGTCACCATGCCACGGTTCGACCTGGAGCTGTTTCTGCGCATTTGCCAAGACCACCGCTCCCGGCGCATGTGGATTGTGCCGCCGGTCGCCCTTGCATTGGCCAAGCATCCCTTGGTTGATGCCTATGATCTCAGCGCGTTGGAGCAAGTTTTCTCCGGCGCTGCCCCAATGGGTAGCGCCCTGTCTGACGCTGTGGCCAGTCGCCTCAATTGCGCCATGCTGCAAGGCTACGGCATGACCGAACTGGCCCCTGTATCCCATATCACCCCCCTGAGCACCCCAAGGTCCGGCGCCTCCGGGCTTGCGATACCAAACACCCGCTGCCGCATTGTTAGCCCTGAGACTGGAGCCGACTTGCCACCGGGGGAGGAAGGCGAGCTTTGGATCAAAGGCCCACAGGTCATGATCGGCTATCTCAATAATGAAGCCGCCACCCAAAAAACTCTGACCGCTGATGGCTGGCTGAAAACTGGCGATGTAGCGATCATAGATGCAGATGGCTATATGTTCATCGTAGATCGTCTCAAAGAGCTGATCAAATATAAGGGATTTCAAGTGGCCCCTGCGGAACTAGAGGCCACTTTGGTTGCTCACCCGCAGATTCAGGATGCAGCTGTGATTGGACAACCCAATGAAGAGGCCGGTGAAATACCAGTGGCTTTTGTCGTTTGCCAAGACCCTGTACCCAGCCCGGAGGAGATCAAGTCTTATATCGTCTCGCACCTGTCCCATTACAAGCAACTGCACGGTGTCACCTTCGTCGATGCAATTCCAAAATCACCCTCGGGCAAGATCTTGCGCCGTCTGCTGCGTGACAGCCTTTAAGTGAAATGCGCACCGCCGTCTTAGGCAAGATACGCCAGGGAGAAGAGCGACAAAACCGAGGTCCAGATAATCACCGGTGCGATGGTGTCCGTGCGCACTTTGTAAAGCATGGCCAGTGCAAAAGCCATGGCCCCGGACGGTCCTGCACCGTTGAGCAGGAGCAGATCATCCCAAAGCTCCGGCCGCACACCCCAGGCGAGCACAGACACGACAATCACCGGCATGAGCAGCAACTTGATGCCAGCCACAGTAGCCACTTTTTTGGTCGGCCAGAGGCTGTGGCCGGATAGGATCACCCCAAGGGCAAAGAGCGTTAAAGGCGCCGCACCAGCACCGGCAAATTTACACGCCACCAACAGCGGCTCAGGAGCGATCACCCCTAAACCATTGCTGCCCAGACCCAATGCAATCGCAATCAAAACCGGATTTTTGACCAGTCGCAGCAAACTTTGATCCGCCGATTGCCCTCGATTGGCCAGTAAATCGGTGGTGATAATGAAGAATGCAAAGGTCACAGTGGCGTCCCAAACCACCGCGGCCATGATGGGAATATTGCCACCACTGCCATAGATCAGTGCTGAAATCGGCCAGATATAAAGCAAGGAATTGACAAAAATGGTTGCCATAGCCAGAAGCCAAGCCTCTAGAAACCTGCATTTGAATAGATAAATCGAAAGCAGCAAAGTGGTTATAAAAACAACAATTTGGGCCAAAGCATAAAGCGCTATGGCATCAAAATAAAAACTGCCGAGATCCACACCATTGACCAAGGGGAAGATCAAAGCGGGTTGCAAGATCAAAAAGGCAATACGGTTGAGCGTGCGCGCCTCGCCATTGGAGACAAATTGCATGCGTCCCATAGCAAAACCAAGCACCATGACCGAGAATACCGGCAAAATATTGTGGGTTAGAATGGTTAGCAATTTGCGCTCCCGAGGCTGCACTGACCCGTTCAGGCCCGGCCTATAAGAGGAACCGCAGCGCAGCAATAGGGCAAAATGCGCCTCCCACAAAAGATGGACGAGTGTCCGGCACTGTGGCCGCTAAATGTGTACGCCAAACAGATGCCCCACGCCCGTGGTCACCGCCATCGCCAGAACACCCCAGCCCATCACCCGAACCATCGCAGGCCGCAGCGGCGCCCCGCCGAACTTTGCGCCCAGCGCACCAAGTCCTGCCAAAGCGCCCACAGTCACCAACCATACCATTGGAACGATCCAATCCGACGGTGCCACGACCGCCGCCAAGACCGGAATCGCAGCCGCCACACTAAAGGTGAGGCCAGAAGCAACGGCCGCTTCAAGCGGGTTGGCGCTGTGAATCTCAGACAGCCCCAATTCATCGCGGATATGCGCCCCAAGAGCATCATGCTCAGAGAGCTCATGCGCCACTTTGCGCGCAGTTTCATCAGTCAATCCGCGCAAACGGTAAATATCGACCAGTTCTTCAAGCTCTGCTGCTGGCATATCCCGCAGCGCGACCTCTTCGCGCTTGATATCCGCGCGTTCCGTATCCGACTGCGACGACACCGAGACGTATTCGCCCGCTGCCATCGACATTGCCCCCGCCACGAGGCCAGCGACACCAGCCACAAGGATCACCCGCGCATCCGGCTCTGCCGCGGCCACCCCCACCACCAAAGAGGATACAGACACAATTCCATCATTCGCCCCCAGCACAGCCGCGCGCAGCCAGCTGTTTCGGGAGACGTAATGCGGATCATCTGGATGGGCGCTGGGATGGGACATGAGGCATTCTTTCCGAAATTTGGCTCTACTAATACATGCGCCTGTCAAATTCTCAACGCGGGGTACAAAAACAACACAGATCGTTCAGCGGGCTCGCCGCGGCGCATCGCGCCAGACCATCCTAACTAATCCGTCGCAGCAAAGGGCAGGTTTCAGAATTTGACACGCCCGGCAACTCGCGAATCCGTGAAAGGATACTGTCGAATTCATAAAGACTTGTGGTCTCCAATTCGATCACCAAATCCCAAACGCCGCAGGTGCGGTGCAACGAAGTGACCTCCGGCAGGCGCTGCAATGCCTTTTGCACTGAACTGGCCGTGTTGCCGCGTACTTCAATCATCATGACGGCCCGTACCAGCTCATGGGTTTCCAGCCCGCCCAAATCAATCGTAAAGCGCTTGATGACACGGCTGTCAATCAAGCGCGTCAGCCGTGACTGTACGGTACCACGCGCCAAGCCCAAAACACCTGCCAGCGTCGTGACTGATGCGGCGGCACAGGGGCGCATTGCTGCGCATATTGCGCGCCACAAGATATTGTTTCAAACCTCAGCCCCAAAAACAGGGTATTTCATTGCCCCAACACTTCTGTCGGTGAGCGGTATGTCTGATTTGCATGAGGAGATCTTTGGACCCGTGCTGCATCTGGCCCGATACGATGCGGGCGATCTGGATCGCGTAATTGATGACATCAACGCCAGCGGCTATGGCCTTACGTTCGGGTTTCATAGCCGTATTGATGATCGGGTGCAAAAGGTTGTGAGTCGCGTCAATGTCGGCAATCTTTACATAAACCGCAATCAAATTGGCGCTGTCGTTGGCTCTCAGCCCTTCGGGGGACACGGGTTGAGCGGCACCGGGCCAAAGGCTGGCGGGCCGCGCTATTTACTACGTTTCGCCGCGCAAAAGCTCTTAGCAGCCGAAGGCCCGCTCCCCCCCAGGATGAATTTGTCCGAGCTCGCGCAAGCCTTTGCCGCGCAAACGCCAAAGCAGAGCCACACCCCGAAAGAATTTCCAGGCCCCACAGGCGAATCGAACCGCTACCTCTTGCAGCCCAAGTCACGCGTGCTGTGCATGGGCCCCGGCGCAGAAACCCGTGCACAAAGCGCCCGAGACATGGGATGCTGCGCCATTGCCGCAGAGGTTACGATGTCTGATGTGACAAAGATCCCCGATCTGCAGGCGGTGGTCTATGCAGGTCCGCAGGCGCAGGCTCTACGCCAAGCTTTGAGCGCGCGCCACGGTGCTATCGTTCCCTTGCTGATGGATGAGAAATTCAAACAATGGCTGGAATGCGAGCAATCTATCTGTATCAACACGACCGCCGCAGGAGGGAACACCGCCCTCTTGGCCAGCCGATCGGATCACCACGGCATTTGTCTCACAGGTAGAACACCAAACGCTTGGCCGGCACCACCGGGATGCGCGGATGATCTATCGTGCGCCAAGCAATCTGTTAAATGAATTTGGAGAGCTTGCGATTGATCCTCATAAAAGCAATCAGCAGCAGAAGTAGAACAATTTGCCCAGCCATGTCACCGGAAGAATATCCAATCATCAAGACC
>JAKMFM010000044.1 GCA_022425445.1 Planktomarina sp. | reverse complement strand
GAATGCGTTCACTTTACGGCTTGCGCGGCAAAGAGCTGACCGGGCCCTTGCAAAGCCTGTGGATCGCCAGACAGCTGTGCGAGATGCCAGGCTAACACTAGGTTGCTTGACAGCACTGGCAGGCCAAGCTCAGATTCCATCGGGGCAATCAAATTCATAGTGCGCAGATTGGTGCAGCTGAGAAAAATTCCATCAAGTCCGCCGCCGGCCAGCAGATGACGGGCCGCACTTCGAACGGAGGCGCCAGAAATGCGCACAACCTTTGACTCTTCAGCCTCGCCAAAGGTGCCGAAAACTGGAGTTTTGACACCGTTTTGCTGCAAAACCTGTCGCAGGTTGGCGCTGACTTCTTCCAAGTAGGGAGACAAAAACGCAATACGCTTGAGCTTGAGATGCTGGCAGGCGGCCACCAGTGCCGACACGGGCTGGCTGACCGCTAGGGTTTTCGTGCCGGATTTTACAAGCCGATCGATCTCCCGCACACCAATTTGAGCGGTGCCAGAGGTACAGCCATAGCCCACGGCGTTAAAGCGCAGGGTTTGGGGGAAGAGCGCCGCTGAGGCCTCAATATGCCTGGCCATAGATTGCAGCGTTTCAGCCGTGACCTCTTGCCCGCTGGGCACGCGGCTAAAGAAGAGATCCGCGGTACCGCGCATCTGCATCATATCGCGCTCAATGGTTTCATCCGATTGCAATACCACGAGTCCAATTCGAATGGGATCAATTGAAACAATATCATATGGCAGAAAACTCATGTTATATCCTGCGCATTTCGGCGGCATAGGGTTGGCTAAGCCATTCGGCGCCATTCTCGCGAATGACAATATTTTCTTCATGAACCAAAGCGCGGCCCGGCGCCAGTTCGATCCCTGGCTCCAAGGTTAGTACCATACCCGGGACCAGCGGCGTGTGATCTGTTGGGATCAAGCTGGGCCATTCTGTGAGGTTCATGCCAAGCCCGTGGCCGTAGCGGCCAGCTTCGGACCCGCCGGCGCCGCCGGTGACAATTTTGTCCATAACGTGAGATAGATCAGCGGCGGTATTGCCCGGTCGCGCGGCCTCAAAAGCGGCATAAGTGGCGTCGATCAAACGGCTGTGCCCTGCGGCAACATCTGGCGATGGGATGCCAACGGCAAAGTTGCGATCAAAATCGCAAAAATAGCCATCATGCACCAAGCCTGTATCCAGCATCAAGATATCTCCCGCCGTGAGGGGACGCTCGTCGGCCGGAGAGATCACATCGCCATAGCCGCCCTGGGCCGTAGCACCCGCGAGATAGGGCACCCAATCGGCGCCTTCCTCCAGGCAAAGGCGCTGAAAATCACGAAACACCGCTGCTAAAGGCTGACCGACGCGGGCAATCTCTGGCACGCGCTCAAAGGCGCGGGTGGCAATGTGACATGCGGTTCTGATCTTCTCTATCTCCGCGTCAGATTTCACCAAACGCAGGCTCTGCAGAATGCCAGCATCCGCACCGATGGGCTTGAGCAGAGCGGCGTTGAGCCGACCAAAGTCATCCAGCGGCATGCGCAGATGAGACTGCAAGCCACTGGGCGTGCCAATGCGCGGGCCTAACGCACGCAGGGTTTCGGCCAAAAGGCCGATGCCGTCATCGTCGAGATCTGGCGCGCGCCATGTGCGGATATCTGATATCCACGTACGGGCCATCAACGCGGCGCCAATTGAGGGGATGACGGCAATAGGATCGCCAGCGCGGGGCAAGACCAAGAACCAAGGCCGGCATGGGCTTTCCCAGAACCTCGTGAGATAGCCTGTGAAATAGCGAATATCTGGCTCAGTGGTTAGCAAAATGGCATCGAGATCAGCGTCATCCATGCGGCCTTGGGCCCGTTTCAGGCGCTCTTTAAATTCTGGGGTTGTGAAGCCTTGGGTCATTATTCAGGACCTTCTGAAAGTATGACGAGCACATGAGAGTTTGCGTCAAGTTTGAGCGCCGAACGATGGGCAGGTGAGGCCAGAAGACCCGCCAGCCCCGCGGCTCCGGAGGGTGTACTCTCCATTTGATGCGCCGCGGCATAATTGGCGCCGGCTTGACCTTCCTCTTCGCTGATCAGCGCGAAGACATCGGCATCTTTGGCCAGCCCCTTCAGAGCAATCAAAGAGGCCTCTAGGCAATCTAGCCGGCCCATGGCGCTTCCTGGGCCGGTCGCGGCGATGAAATCACCGGCCTGAATGCAGCTGTACAAAGCCGGGGCGTGGCATGGTTCAACCACCACGATCACCGGTGCTTCGCCCCAAGTTTTGCGTGCCATCGCCGCTGCGGCGCCGGCCAATCCGCCAACGCCAGCTTGTAAGAATATATGGCTGGGCGCAGGAATTTGCCGCTCGGCTTCGGCCATAAAGACAGTATAGCCCTCCATTAAACGATGACTCAGATCGCTGTAGCCTGGCCAAGAGCTGTCCGACAGCAAGGTCCACCCGTTGTCCTTGGCCGCAGCTTGCGCCGCGCTCATGCTCTGTTCATAGGTCTCGCCGGCGCGCTCAACAGTTGCGCCATGCGCGATCAATCTTTTGGCAAAAGCTTCTGGCACGCTCTGGCTGAGAAAGATCACTGCGGCGGCGCCAAAGGCTTTTGCGCCTGCCGCCACGCTGAGCCCGTGATTTCCAGCACTGGCGGTGACATAGGTTTTGGCGCTTTGCGCTTCGCCTTGGACGATGGCGCTATGGGCGATGACATAGGCTGCACCAAGTGCTTTGAAACTGCCCAGGCCCATGCGGGTGCGCTCATCTTTCACGCTGAGCTGCGCGATGTTCAGATCTTGCGCAACATTGGGAGCTTGCAGCATTTCAGTTTCAGCAGCATTGGGGCAACGGGCCAAAAGGGCTTGCACAGCAACAGAATCAGTCGAGGGGGCGGGGATGTCGCGCAGGATGTCGACAATCAAACCAATGTGGCGGTGGGGGTTTTGCAATATATCCATCCCGTGAATGGAGCCCATCGCAACCGCAAGAGCAAGCCCATATGCGACCTGTCACAGCGTGGAATTGTCAATTTCACAGCGTGCCTTTAACATGGAAGCAATCAAAAAGAGAGGCTGCATGAAACATCAACATCCTACCCACCCCGAACCCAAAGATGCGCAGGCGCGGAGGGAGCGTCCGGTGATTGTGTGTTATCCTACTCAGACCTTGCCGCAAGTGGATCTGGCGGCTTCAGCGGCGAGGCGGGAGGGCGCAAAACTGGTACAGCAGCTCTCTGTGCCGCCCCGAACCGCCGCCTGCATTGATGTTCCAGCAGGATATTTTGCGCGGATTGTGTCTGTGGAGGGACCGCAGGTGGGCGATCTGAACATTTGGAACAGCCACAACCTCGCTGAGCGGTTTTACAGCGGCAAAACACGCGCCCTGCATGGCACCCATGTCAGCAAGGGTGACAGTCTCTGGTCGAGCTTCCCCTTCATGCGGCCACTCGCGCATATCACCTGTGACACGCTTGACTGGTATGGCTATGACGCTGATGGTGGCTCTGTACACGATGTGATTGGCACGCGCTGCGATCCCTATACGGGACGGCTGCTCAGCGGTACTGATTACCACCATTGTTGCCATTCCAACCTGACGAGGGCCGTGGCGGATCACTTTGATCTGGCGCTAGAGGAGGCGGAGCGGCATGTGCATGATGTGCTTAATGTCTTTATGCTGACGGGGTTTACCCAGGACACTCATCAATATTTCATGAAGGCCAGCCCGGTGCGTCCCGGAGACTTTCTGGAGCTCGAGGCACAGATTGATATCACGCTCGGACTGTCGACCTGCCCCGGCGGTGATTGCGGCGCAGAGCATTCCAGCGACACTGCGCAATGCCATCCGCTGGTCATTGAGGTCTATGCGCCCAAATCTCTGGCGGGTTTCACCTCGCCGCCGCGCAATCCATACCGCCAATAAGCGCGCTGGGGACAGATCACAGGCCGCGTGACACAGGCAGGTTGGTTTCACTGGGACAGATGGCTTGAAGTCCAACCGCCATTGTCAGGGGCGCGCGCAACCTTCGGTGAGAGGGGATCTATCGATAGGTTTTTCGCAGGTCAATTGGTCCTGTTGGCCTTACGTGGCACCTACAGATTGAAGTTTTTTCTTCAAAAATATTTCAAAAAAATTAACAGGAGTAATGGATTGTGCGGCATTAGTTGCGGCTGAATCGCAAGCTGTTGATTGTTGGAGCGGTCATCGGCGGGGTGATCGGTCTTTGTTAAAGTAGGGCTGATGATAGGAACGCATTCAAAACAAAAAAATGATTTACATCATCGGTGACGTGACGCGCGCGGGCGGCGCGTCAAAGGCAATGCGAAATCCCATATGGCTGGTGGTGCTCTCAGGTGAATTGCCCGTGCGCGCGGCGATGCGGTAGCGCGTGCAATAGGAGGCATGGCATAGAAAGCTGCCACCTTTGATGACGCGATATCCCCGCATGGCCGCCGCATGGGCCTTACCGGCCTTTGACAGGGATTTCAGGCGAAATAAATCGGCGGTCCAATCCCAGACATTTCCGGCCATGCCATAAAGCCCGTATCCATTGGGGGCGAAGGAGCGTGCCGGGCTGGTGAAAGCATAGCCATCGGCGGCGGTGTTTTGGGTGGGAAAGCTGCCCTGCCAGATATTGCAAGGCAGATGCTCGCGATCATTGGGCGGCGCATTTCCCCAAGGATACGCCACATCTCCCAAACCGCCACGGGCGGCGTGCTCCCATTCCGCTTCGCTTGGAAGACGTCCGCCTGCCCAAGCGCAATAGGCTTGCGCATCCGACCAAGACACATGAACCGCAGGGTGATCGGGTAGGCCTTCGGCGCCCAAAGGGCCTGTGGGATGCCGCCAATTCGCCCCATCGACCCGGCGCCACCATTGCGCGCCTGCGGCGCCTTGCTCGGTGGTTTGGGTGGCGGGAACCTGAAGATGAAAGACGAAAGACCAGCCAAAAACTTCAGCCTCTGTCACATATCCGGTCTGGTCTACGAAGTGGGAAAATTCGCCATTGCTCACCGGTGTCTGCCCTAGCAAAAAGGGTTTAAGCTTGACCCGGCGCTGCGGCGCTTCGCCGTCCAGCTTGATGACCGGCCGGGTGGTGCCCATCAAGCCCGAGCCGCCCGGTATCGCGCAAAGCGCACCAAAATGCGCCCCGCTGCCCATAGATTGCGCCGCGCGCTCAGAGGGAACGCCCCTGGAACTGGATGGGGCGCAGCAGTTGGGGGAGGCCGGATCCGCCGCCATGGGTGATCTACGTCTCTTTTTTATCTTGGACGATATTCATGCTGGCCGTGCCTGAAAATCCAATCTCCACTGACGCGAAAGGCCCGCCTTGGCACATCTGGCCGGGGTCATGCGGATCTGCAGGATCCGCGGCGGCCAGAACCTCTGCGGCAAATTGTTCTGCATTGTCTTTCGGACGATAGCCCAAGAAGGCCGCTTTGTGATTGTCGACTGTGACACGGTCATTGTTGGACACGCCATAGATTACCGAAAAGCCAGTGATTGGCGTGGTGATTGCCTGTTGAACCAAATGGATCAGATCGTCATAGGACAGCCACGAGCCGAGCGCGCGCGAATTGTTGACCTGTGCGGCGGAAAGAATACGCAGGTGCACACTTTCAATACCCTTTTTGTCCCAATAGAGGCTTCCAAGGTCTTCTGCGAAACATTTTGCCAAACCATAGTATGTATCTGGGCGGTGGGGGACCTCTGTGTCGATCCTTTGGGTTTTGGGATACATGCCCACCGCATGAATGGAGCTAGCATAGACCACGCGGCGCAGTCCCTTTCGCGCGGCCGCCTCCCAGACATTGTAGGCGCCCATGATGTTGGAATGTAGAATCTGGTCCCAGGCGGCCTCATCGCCAATTGCGCCAAAATGAACCACCATTTCTGCGCCATCCAGCACCGCCTCCATGGCGCCCAGATCTCCTAGGTCCGCTTTCACATAGGTCTCACTGGGATAAAGCTTGCCGAGCTCCTCCGTCCAATCGGTAGAGACCAGCGTGTCGCACATCCGGCTCAGCGGTTCGCGCAGATAGGAACCCAGCCGTCCCCCAGCACCGGTTAACACAAGTTTTTTCATCAAATTACAGCCTTTTCGATAAAGGGTTTGCCATCTTCGACACGCTCGTATGCGAAGGGAGAAAGGTCAATACTGCGATAGGCGCCATATGCAATGAATTCCGCCAATCCGCGCCCAATGGCCATAGATTGTTGTAAGCCGTGACCAGAAAACCCATTGGCAAAGAGGAAGTTCTCGACCTTATGATGCGGGCCGATGATCGCGTTTTGATCGAAGGTGTTGTAGTCGTAATGTCCCGCCCAGCTGTTGACCAATTTGATCGCTTCGAATTGCGGCACGCGGGCGGCGAGAATGGGCCAGACCTTCTCTTGCCAAATACTGTGGTCCTGGATGAAATCATCATAGGCCACAGAAGGGTCTTTATCCGGTGGACAACCGGCCAGATAATAGCGCCCCTCCGAGCGCATATGCACGCCAGAGGGATCAATGGTGAGGGGCAGGTCGCGCTCCAAAGGCTGTTCGGCATCGAAGATGAAAGTGTAGCGTTTGCGCGGCTCAACAGGCAAGTCGAGCCCGGCCAAGCGAGCGGTTTTTACGGCACGGGGCCCCGTGCAATTGACCACGAGCCCGCAGGTGACACGCTCACCGGAGGCCAGGCTGACGCTCTGGATTCGGTCTGCGCGACGGTTAATCGCCACAACCTCATTTTGCGCGTATTCAGCGCCTTTTTCTTGGGCCACGCGCTTGCACCAATCAAAAATCGTGCCGCCATCAAAATAGCCTTCGTTAACGGCGTTGTGATTGCCTGCGGTAATATCATCCAAATGATAAAACGGATAGTCAGCCTTAATTTCAGCAGCCGTCATATGCCGCGTACCGGCGCCCAGTTGTGCTTGTACCTCTTGACTAAGACGCAGATTCTCTGCCCCGGCGGCGCTATCGGCCAAATACATATAGCCAAAAGATTGGATATGGATCTGCGGGACACGTGGGTCATGGTCAAAATAGCTCTGAAAATTATTGATGAATTCTGCACCGAATTGGCTAATTTGGATATTGGTTGGGTTCGAAAATTGTTGACGAATGCAGGAGTTTGTGTGGCTTGTGGACGCAAATTCAAAACTGAGGTCCCGCTCTACCACGAGAATAGAGCCGTCAAAACTGGGATCGCGGCTGAGCCACCAAGCGAGGGAGCTGCCATACATGGCGCCGCCAATGATAATTACGTCGTAGCTTTGCGCTTTGGGGTTTTGCAGCGGTCGTGCCATTTCCAACTCCTTACCTTTGCTGGCCTGTGCCAACACATTTGCAATCTATTTTGGTGCCAGTCCGCAGAGTGCCTCAGCGGTTTGGGCGGTGATATGCCCGCCAGCCAGATCTCTTAAGATTTCTGCGGCTCTGCGCTCAAAAATGCAACCAAAGCCTGCGCCAGTGGGGAAAGCTATCATGATTTTTTTTACCATGGGGCATAAATTTCTTTTTTTACCGCGCATGACTGTGCACATCGTCAAGTGCGCTGGGGGTGTTGAAGCGCTCACAGGCGCGCCTCGAGGCGCCCAGAAATATCTTCCCGTAAACTGAATGACGCAAGGTCATATTGCTGGCGCAATTCAGGGGATTGTCAGACCGGGCTTGCCTGCACTAAAGCGCGTTTTAGCATTAGATTAGGAGCTCAAAATGTTTCAGGTTCATGCCACAGCGCGTTTGCGCCCATCTCCCTTTTTCAATTCGGTGATTGCCGAGGGCTGTACCAACGCATCGATCTACAATCGGATGATTTTGCCGGCGAGTTTTGGCGATAAAGAGAAGGAATATTGGGATCTTTTGAATGGGGTTGTCATGTGGGATGTAGGGGCGGAGCGGCAGGTGCAGCTCGAAGGGCCTGATGCCGCCAAATTGGCACAGATCTTGAGCCCGCGCGATCTGTCAAAATGCAAGATTGGTCAGGGCAAATATGTGCCGCTTTGCAATCACGACGGCATTTTGATCAACGACCCGATCTTACTTAAACTGCGCGAAGATTTGTTTTGGTTCTCAATTGCGGACAGTGATATTTGGTTTTGGGCGCGCGCGATTGCGGCAGAGCGTGGTTTGGACGTGAAAATTTCTGAGCCGGATGTCTCGCCTTTGGCGGTGCAAGGTCCGAAATCGGGCGCGGTTGTCTCGTCAATCTTTGGCGACTGGGTGCATGATCTAAGGTATTTTTGGTTCGCGGAGGCTGAAATCAACGGAATTCCCGTCGCCGTGCAGCGTTCGGGCTGGTCCAAACAGGGCGGGTTTGAGATTTACCTGCGCGATGGGGCACGCGGCGACGAGCTGTGGAATATCGTCAAAGAGGCCGGCGCGCCGTTTGACATCGGCAATGGCGGGCCAACCTCACCTGAGCGGACGGAAAGCGGACTTGTCAGCTGTGGTTCCGATAGCGATGGTACCACCAATCCCTATGAGGTCCGTTTGGGCAATTATATTGACCTCGATGTGCCTGATGATGTCATCGGCATTCAAGCACTGCGCCGCATTCATGCGGAAGGTCCCAAGCGCCATCAGCTTGGTTTGGTCTTAGAGGGCGAAACGCCAGATCCTTTGAGCTTTCACTGGGAAGACATCACAGTTGATGGGCAAAAGGTCGGCGATATGACCAATTGTGTTTGGTCTCCGCGTATGAGCAAAAACATCGGCTATGCGTTGATTTCACGCAGCTGCTCGGTCGGTGATACAGTGATCCTGTGCCGTTCTGGGGGTCGCAAGGTCCAGGCACGGCTGGTGGATATGCCCTTTTTGTAAGAGCGCCTTTAAATTTGTGGTTTAAGAGGCTGCAACTGTCCAGGGCCGGCCGGACGGGACATGTTGCAGCTTGCAGCCAAGCCTTGACCGCCCCTTCATTCAGTGGTTTTTGAGATCATCAGAATGAAGAGGACGGCTTGATCATGAAAAAACTATATGGATCCGCCAGTGAGGCTCTTGAGGGGCTTTTGTTTGACGGGATGTTTATTGCGGCCGGGGGCTTTGGTCTATGTGGTTTGCCGGAAAATCTATTGGCCGCCATTCGAGACGCTGGCACCAAGGATTTGACCTTCGCGTCGAACAATGCTGGCGTGGATGATTTTGGCATTGGCATCTTGCTTCAAACGCGGCAGGTGAAAAAGATGATCTCCTCTTATGTGGGCGAGAACGATACTTTCATGAAGCAATATCTCTCTGGTGAACTTGAACTTGAATTTAACCCGCAGGGCACTTTGGCGGAACGGATGCGCGCCGCTGGTTGCGGTATTCCGGGATTTTATACCAAAACCGGAGTCGGCACGGTGATTGCTGAGGGCAAGGAACATAAAGAGTTTAATGGCGAAACCTATATCCTTGAAACTGGGCTCTTTGCCGATGTGTCGATTGTAAAAGCCTGGAAGGCTGATGAGACGGGCAATTTGATTTTCCGCAAGACGGCGCGGAACTTCAACCCGCCCGCAGCCATGTGTGGGAAGGTTTGCATTGCTGAGGTTGAGGAGATTGTCCCGACCGGAAGTTTGGATCCCGATCATATCCATCTTCCCGGAATATATGTGCACCGGCTCATTCAAGGCCGCCATGAGAAACGGATCGAACAACGTACAGTGAGGGCATCATAATGGCCACAGATACAAAAGGCTGGGACCGCAACCAAATGGCCGCGCGGGCCGCGCAGGAATTGGAAGATGGCACCTATGTGAATCTGGGCATTGGTATCCCAACGCTCGTTTCCAATTATATCCCAGAGGGGGTTGAGGTCACCTTGCAATCGGAAAATGGCATGCTGGGCATGGGTCCTTTTCCAACCGAAGGTGAGGTTGACGCTGATCTGATTAACGCCGGCAAGCAAACGATTACCGAACTGCCACAAACCGCTTATTTCGACAGCGCGACTTCTTTTGGGATGATTCGCGGTGGCAAGATTGCCATGGCCATCCTCGGCGCGATGGAAGTTGCGGAAAATGGTGATTTGGCCAATTGGATGATACCTGGCAAGCTGGTCAAAGGGATGGGCGGCGCCATGGATCTTGTGGCTGGGGTCGGCCGGGTTGTTGTGGTCATGGATCACACCAACAAAAAGGGTGAAAGCAAGGTGCTGCCGGCCTGTAGTCTGCCGCTCACGGGCGCAGGTGTTGTGGATCGTATTATTACAAATCTTGGAGTTCTGGATGTGGTTGAGGGCGGATTGGCGATCGTCGAGACCGCTCAGGGTGTCAGCGAGGACGATCTTCGCGCGGCCACTCTGGCAAAGATTGTGTCCTAGGGCCACTGCAATCGGCTGGATTGCGACCACCAAAGGCCCGACACTATTCCGCCTTCGCCGGCGCAGAGGTTTTGTGAGGCAACGTCCATGAGGCGCTCTCTCGCCTGGACTTTCAAACATGCCGATGTTTATCGGTCTGAGATTTCCCATCTTGGGTTGATCCAAGGAGCTCTGTTGTCTTTGGGCAGGGGTTGCTTGCCCAGGATGTGATCGGCGCCTTTTTCTCCCACCATGATGGACGGACCGTTCAGGTTTCCATTGGGGATACGTGGGAAGATGGAGCTGTCAACCACCCGCAGTGCGTCCACGCCAATCACACGGCATTCAGGATCCACGACTGCCATTGGATCCTCTGTGCGACCCATTTTGCAGGTGCCACAGGGATGGTAGGCGCTTTCCACATGCTCGGAGATGAACCCGTCAAGCTCGGCGTCGCTTTGCAGCGAAGCGCCCGGTTGAATTTCCTTGCCCCGGAAAGGGTCAAAGGCTACTTGGCCAAAAATCTCTCGGGTCAAGCGTATGCAATGGCGAAAGTCACGCCAATCCTGCGGATCGGACATATAGTTGAACAAGATTTTTGGATCTTCGGTAGGATCACTGGAGCGCAACGTTACTGCCCCGCGCGAGGCAGATCGCATGGGCCCGACATGGGCTTGGAACCCATGACCCTCAGAGGCGGCGCGCCCATCATAGCGCACGGCGATCGGCAAGAAATGATATTGAATGTCTGGGTAGCGGACACCCGGCTTTGAGCGTAAAAAGGCACAAGATTCAAAGGCATTCGACGCGCCGGGGCCAGATTTGTTGACGATCCATTCCAGACCTGCGCGCAGTTTTCCAAACAGGTTCCAATATTTGTAGAGTGTAATGGGCTGTAGGCAGGCCTGCTGAATGTAAAGTTCCAGATGGTCTTGCAGATTTTGCCCCACGCCTGGCCTGTCGGCCTGCACCTCAATCCCCATTTGCTTCAGATGCGCAGCGGGTCCTATTCCCGACAGCAGCAAAAGTTTGGGAGAGTTGATTGCTGATGCGGCGACAATCACCTCATGGCGGGCGCGGACCACCGAGATATCCTGTCCCTTGGACACTTCCACCCCAGTGGCGCGACCGTCCTTCAGGACAATGCGGCGCGCGAGACATTTGTGCAGCGTCAGATTGGGCCGCTTTAGAGCTGGCTTGAGATAGGCATTGGCCGCTGACCAGCGTCGGCCGCGCCAGACGGTTTGCTCCATCGGGGAGAACCCCTCTTGCTGCGCACCGTTGTAGTCTTTGGTGACTTCAAACCCCGCCTGCCGGCCGGCTTCGACAAATGCTTGATGCAGCGGGATGTCGCGTTTGCCGCGTGTGATATGCAAAGGTCCGCTTTTTCCCCGCCAATCGGGATCGCCGCCCTGGCCACTTTCGTGCCAATTTTCCATGCGCAAAAAGTAAGGCAGCACATCTGCGTAGGACCACCCCTCCGCGCCACTTTCGGCCCAATGGTCGTAATCACCCGCATGACCGCGCACATAGACCATGCCATTGATAGAAGAGGAGCCGCCAATCACCTTGCCGCGGGGGCAGGCCAATTGTCGCCCCCCCAAATGCGGCTCTGGTTCAGAGCGATACCCCCAATCATAGAGGGGCATATTCATTGGATAGGAGAGTGCGCCGGGCATCTGAATGAAGGGCCCCGCATCACTGCCCCCATATTCAAGAACGATCACGGAATGTTGACCATCCTCCGACAATCGGGCCGCCATAGCAGAACCTGCTGAGCCCGATCCAATTATGACAAAATCCGCTTCCATATATCCTCCACCTTGCAGCAGCTTGTCACAAACTTCCGCCAACGCAAGGGGGCACGGCGGGCGCAGATACAAAATAGGCGCTCTGTGATTGAAGTTTGTTCAAAAATGCGCAGATCTTTGGTTTTTGGAAAGTTATTTTATGCGTATTTTGGCTGTGACCACCCTGCGGAACGAGGCCCCGTTTATCGTCGAATGGGTGGCGCATATGCGGGCCATTGGGGTGACAGATCTGCTGGTTTATACCAATGATTGCGATGATGGCACAGATGCCCTGCTGGCGGTATTGGCCAATCATGGGATCTTGCATCACATAATCCAGGACGTGCCCCAGGGGTTGAGCCTGCAATGGCAGGCGCTCAAAGCGGCCTGGCGGCATCCATTGCGCAGGGCCGCGTCTTCGGATAGCGAAGCCGCGCGCACTCGGGCATAACATGAAATGGACCTAAACAGACCGCACAGCCACTTGCTTTAAGACTGGCGCTTGCACTGTTGCACATCGAAAATCTGCACGACATAGAACGTATATTCCGCTGGTCGCCCAAGGTAAATCTGCATAAACTGCTCGTAGACTTTCAAAAGGACGCAGACGCATGGTGCAGATGTCGGGCGGGCAGGCCGTTGTTCAAACTTTAATTACTTTGGGCGCCCGCGCGGGTTTTGGCGTACCCGGTGAGAGCTATCTGGCGGTTTTGGATGCGTTTTGTGACGCCCCTGGTTTTCGCTTCATCGGCTGCCGCAACGAAGGCGGCGCGGCTTTCATGGCTGAGGCTTGGGCGAAGCTCACTGGGGAGATGGGCCTGTGTTTTGTCACCCGTGGCCCCGGCGCCACCAATGCCAGCATCGGGGTGCATACGGCGATGCAGGCTTCAACGCCGATGCTGCTTTTCATCGGGCAAGTTGGCCTCGAACATCAGGGGCGCGAGGCCTTTCAAGAAATGGATTACCGTCAAGTCTTCGGTCCGATTGCAAAATATGTCACCGAAATTACCGATGTCTCTCGCACCCCGGAAATCATCCGCCGGGCTTGGTCTTTGGCTATTTCTGGCCGTCCAGGCCCGGTGGTCATTGCTTTGCCCGAGGATGTCTTAACTCAATCAGCTCAGATGCAGATCTCAGACGCCCCCATCCTGCCTCCCAAATCTGCAGCGGTTGCGGAGGATCTGGAGCTGCTGGTGGCAAAGCTTCAAAGCGCGCAACGCCCCGTGATCTTGGCGGGTGGTGGCCGGTGGGAGGTTCAAGATCGCAACGCGTTGCAAGCCTGTGTGCGTAAGCTGAATATTCCTGTGCTCACAGCCTTCCGCTATCACGATCTTTTTGACAATACGGATCCGTTGTTCGTCGGAGAGGCGGGGGTTGGCATGACCGCCAATACCAAGCGTCTGCTCACTGAGGCGGATGTGGTTCTGGCCGTCAATCTGCGCTTCGGCGAGATGACCACCAATGCTTTCACCCTGTTCGGCGCAGATCGTGGTGCGCAATGGATTGCGCAATCGCATCGCTCGGGGGACGAGTTTCACAAATATGTCGCTCCTAACTTGAGCATGATTTCCGATCCTGCCCCACTTCTCGATGGGCTTCGAACCCGGCTAGAGGACCAGAGTATGGGTCAAAATCCGGCTTGGGTCACATCTGCACGCGCGGGATTTAGTGCGGCGCAAACTGCCAAGCCCCAACCCAGCCCTGTGGATATGGGCGTGGTCACCCGCATCCTGCAGGCCGTGTTGCCGCCAGATGCCATTGTCACCAATGGGGCCGGAAACTTTGCAATTTGGCCCAATAAATTCATGCAATTTTCAAAGCACCAGCGGCTGCTTGCCCCGCAATCGGGGGCGATGGGTTACGGTCTGCCAGCGGCGATTGCCGCTAAGGTGGCCTATCCTGAGCGCTGCGTTGTATGTTTTGCAGGCGACGGGGATTTCCAGATGAACGGACAAGAGCTTGGTGCCGCGCTGCAAGCGGGTGCCCGGCCCATCGTGTTGATCGTTAACAATGGCAGCTATGGCACCATACGCATGCACCAGGAGCGCCAGTATCCCCGGCGTGTCAGCGGCACCGATATGATCAACCCGGATTTCGCAGCACTTGCACGTGCCTATGGGTTCCACGGTGAGCGTATCGAGCGCACAGAGGACTTCGCCGATGCATTTTCGCGTGCTTTGGCAAGTCCGACCGGCGCGGTTCTAGACCTTAATGTCGCCTCCGAGGCGATCACGCCTGGATTGACAATCAAAGATTTACGATCTATTTCAGGCAGTTAAATTGTTAGTGCCAACCGGGTGCCTTGATCAATCGCGCGGCGCGCATCCAATTCGGCCGCCACATCGGCGCCGCCAATTAAATGCGCCTGTGGTAAATCCGCAGCAAGGCTGCGCTCAGGCTCTTGTCCAGCACACAAAACGATGTTGTCCACCTGTAACACATGCGCGGTGCCGGCTTGGACAATATGCAGCCCGGCATCGTCGATTTTTTCATAGGTCACCCCGGCCATCATCTGCACCCCACGTTTGGTCAAATTTGTTCGGTGGATCCAGCCGGTTGTTTTGCCCAGGCCGGCGCCCAGCTTCTTAGATTTGCGCTGCAACAAAAACACCTCACGGGCGGCCGGAGATATCTGTGGCACCATGCCTTCGACACCGCCGCGGGCTTGAAAGCTCATATCGATGCCCCATTCCTTCATAAAGGTTTCAATATCCTGACTGGCTGATGGGCCGCTGTGGATCAAAAATTCGCTGATATCAAAGCCGATGCCCCCGGCACCGATCACCGCAACGCGTGGACCGACCGGCGCGCCTGATATCACATCAAGGTAGCTCAGAACTTTGGGATGATCGATGCCGGGAATCTCTGGGCGGCGTGGGAGCACGCCAGTAGCCAAGATGACCTCATCATAGTCGGCTAGGGTTGTGGCCCCAACCCGGTGGTTCAGTTTTAGTGTAACGCCGCTGAGCTCAATTTCTTTGTTGAAATAGCGTAGAGTTTCATAAAATTCTTCTTTTCCAGGTATTTGCTTGGCAATATTAAACTGTCCGCCAATTTGCTCTGCGGCTTCAAACAGGGTGACGCGATGACCGCGCCGGGCGGCTGTGGTGGCTGCTGCGAGCCCTGCTGGCCCTGCGCCTACTACAGCGATTTGTTTGATCGTTTGGGCGGGTTTCAGCTGCATATGCGTTTCATTACAGGCGAAGGGGTTGACCAAACAGGAGGTGATTTGACCGCTGAAAATAGCATCCAAACAAGCCTGGTTACAGCCGATGCAAGTGTTGGTTTCGTCCGGTTTTCCCGCAGCGGCTTTGGCCACGAAATTGGCATCTGCCAGAAATGGACGCGCCATGGAGACCATGTCTGCATCACCGCGGGCAATCACCGCCTCGGCCACATCAGCTGTGTTGATCCGATTGGACGTGATCACCGGGATCGGCATTTCAGCCCGCAGGCGCGCCGAGACCCAGGTGAAGGCGGCGCGGGGCACTGAGGTGGCGATGGTTGGAATGCGTGCCTCATGCCAGCCGATGCCCGTGTTGAAAATCGTGGCGCCAGCCGCCGCGATCTGATGGCCCAGCGTGATCACCTCTTCGATAGAAGAGCCGCCCTCAACCAAATCGATCATCGATAGGCGAAAAATGATGATGAAATCACGGCCCACGGCTTGGCGCACTTGGCGAACAATTTCAACCGCCAAACGGATCCGGTTTTGATAGCTTCCGCCCCAGTCATCGGTGCGGTGATTTGTGCGCAGAGCAATGAATTGGTTGAGCAAATACCCCTCGGAGCCCATAATCTCTACCCCGTCATATCCAGCAGATTGGGCCAATTGCGCCGCACGAACGAAATCGGAAATTTGCTGTTCAATCCCGGCTTGATCTAATTCTTTTGGTTTGACGGGATTGATGGGAGCCTGCAACGGCGAGGGGGCCACTGCATTGGGGTTATAGGCGTAGCGCCCTGTGTGTAGAATTTGCATGGCGATTTTGCCACCAGCTGCATGAACCGCCTGGTCACAGATGCGGGTGATGCCGCGGGTGGCAAAATCGCCATGCAAATTCTACACACCGGGCGCGACGCCGATAACCCCAATGCAGTGGCCCCCTCGCCG
>JAKMFM010000239.1 GCA_022425445.1 Planktomarina sp. | reverse complement strand
TGGTTGGGGGTGATCTGTTCGATTTCTGGATTGGTCCCTTCTATGTCGGCTTTTTCGGTGTCACGACGATCTTTTTCGCCGCGCTTGGCACATTGTTGATATTTTACAGTGCCGCTTTGGGAGACACATGGAATCCTTGGCTGATTTCAGTCAATCCACCCGCCATTGAAGTTGGCCTGGGCGTCGCGCCATTGGCCGAAGGCGGCCTATGGCAAGCAATCACCATCTGCGCAACATTCGCTTTTCTAAGCTGGATGATGCGAGAGGTCGAAATTTGTCGCAAACTCGGCATGGGCCTGCATGTGCCTTTCGCGTTTGGTATTGCCATCCTAGCCTATGTCACTTTGGTCATCATACGGCCCGTGCTCTTGGGCGCTTGGGGGCACGGATTTCCCTATGGCATCTTTAGTCATCTCGATTGGGTCAATAACGTCGGATATGCCTATGGCAACTTCCATTATAACCCTGCGCATATGATTGCGATCACCTTCTTTTTCACCACCTGCTTAGCTTTAGCACTACACGGTTCGCTGGTTCTGTCAGCTGTGAATCCTGGCAAGGGAAAAACTATTGGCACGCCAGATCACGAAGACACCTACTTCCGCGATCTCATCGGTTATTCCATTGGGCCCTTGGGCATTCACCGCCTTGGACTTCTGCTGGCGCTTAACGCCGTTATTTGGAGCGCGATATGTATCGTAATTTCCGGCACGATTTGGTTCGATAGCTGGAGCTCATGGTGGGATTGGTATGCCGAATTGCCCTGGTGGGCGGATCTTTAAGGGGGACTGAAACATGGAATATCAAAATATTTTTACACAGGTTCAAGTGCAAGGTCCTCCCGAAATGGGCATGGACCCTACGGGAGACATCGCCCGCGAGCGCACAAACAAGGCTGGTTTTTCTAAACTGGCTGGCATTTTGGGCAATGCGCAATTGGGCCCGCTGCATCTGGGTATGTTTGGCGTCGTTTCGCTTGCCACCGGTCTACTATGGTTCTTTATCGTAGGCCTGAACTTTTGGGCCCAAGCGGATTATTCTCCAGCCGTTTTCATACGCGATCTGTTTTGGTTCTCACTTGAGCCGCCTTCGGAAGAATATGGTCTTGGCATGGCACCTTTGAACGAAGGTGGGTGGTGGTTAATTTCCTCCTTCTTCTTGCTGGTCTCCGTCATCTCTTGGTGGATCCGCACCTATCTGCGTGCCGAAGAGCTGGGCCTTGGAAAGCATGTGAGCTGGGCCTTTGCCTCTGCCATCTGGCTGTTTTTAGTACTTGGTTTGATCCGCCCCCTTATGATGGGATCTTGGTCGGAAGCGGTGCCATATGGGGTCTTCTCGCATCTCGATTGGACAAACCTGTTTTCACTGAACTATGGCAACCTGTTCTATAACCCATTCCACGCACTCTCGATCGCCTTTCTTTACGGCTCTGCCCTATTGTTCGCCATGCATGGCGCCACAATCTTGGCCGTATCACGTTACGGCGGCGAGCGGGAAATTGAGCAAATCGTAGATCGGGGTACTGCCTCAGAACGCGCGGCGCTCTTCTGGCGCTGGACCATGGGCTTCAACGCGACCATGGAAGGTATTCACCGCTGGGCGTGGTGGTTTGCAGTCCTAACAACTTTGACAGGCGGTATTGGCATTTTGCTCACAGGTACCGTGGTCGACAATTGGTATGTCTGGGCACAAGACCACGGCTACGCGCCGCTGGATTGATCTTAAGCATAAGGGAAACGGATTATGAGTGATCATCAAGACTATCTCGGAACTGAGAGTGACACAAAATTTCGGCTGCGCGCAGATGTGCTGATGCTGATGTTGAAAGGCGCAGGATACGCAGCTGTGTTCTGTCTAGTGCTCTTGTTTGGACTTATGGTGCTGTATTGGATCGGCCAAGCCTTGCCGGAAGAATCGCGCGACACGCCCGATCCCGGCCAGGCATTTTTGCAACAGCCGTATATCCACACCAAACAAGTATAAGAATTTCCCCAAGCGTTCCGGCGCTTGGGGATCCGAATTCCAGATATCTCAGTCCCTGAATATCTGGAAGCATCGGGATGCAGCATCCTGATATTTCCTGTTGGCTACAGGGGGCAGGTGACTTCTGAACTCAGAGTCACCTGCACCTGGCCAACAGGGCCAACACGCCAAGATAAGGATCAACCATGCCCTCTTTGCTTGACGAGATAACAACGCCCTCAGATCTCAAAACCCTGAGCGACCAACAGCTGGCACAGCTGGCAGACGAATTGAGAGTTGATGTGATCGAAGCTGTCTCACGCACCGGCGGGCATCTGGGGTCGTCGCTCGGCGTGGTCGAGCTGACCGTGGCGCTGCATGCAGTATTCGACACCCCACAGGACAAGCTGATCTGGGACGTGGGGCATCAATGCTATCCCCATAAAGTTTTAACAGGCCGTCGCGCAGGCATGAAAACTCTGCGCCAAGAAGGCGGGCTATCAGGCTTCACCAAGCGGAGCGAATCGCCCTATGATCCCTTTGGCGCCGCGCATTCCTCGACCTCTATCTCTGCCGCTCATGGCTTCACCGTAGCCCGCGATCTTGGACAAGATACCGGCGACGCCATCGCCGTCATTGGCGATGGGTCGATTAGCGCTGGCATGGCCTATGAAGCGCTCAACAACGCCGGAGCTGAGGGTCGGCGGATGTTTGTCATCCTCAACGATAATGAAATGAGCATCGCGCCTCCAGTGGGGGCCATGTCAAAGTATATGTCGGGACTGGCGGGAACTGCGCTCGCACAGCTCAATGCCTTTGGTCAGGACATCGAAACCGTTCTGCCGGGTCCTATGCGTGACCACGCACGTCGCGCCCGTCAATTGGTGACAGGTGCAGCCGCATCACAGGGCACAATCTTTGAGAAACTCGGATTTGAATATATCGGCCCAATTGATGGGCATGATATGAGCCAGCTTCTATCCGTCTTGCGCGCTGCAAGAACCCGCGCCAAAGGTCCGGTTTTGATTCATTGCTGTACGGTGAAGGGCAAGGGCTATGCGCCAGCGGAAACCTCTGCTGATAAATATCACGGGGTGGCAAAGTTTGACGTGGCCAGCGGCGCACAGATGAAATCAGGTGCCAATGCCCCCAGCTACACCACTGTCTTCGGTCAAACTTTGACCCAATTGGCACAAAATGACTCCAAAATTGTCGGTATCACCGCAGCAATGCCCTCCGGTACGGGCCTCGATATTTTTGCCCAGCACTTTGCAGACCGCATGTTTGATGTGGGGATTGCCGAGCAACATGGCGTCACCTTCGCTGCAGGTTTAGCTGCCAGTGGCCTCAAACCCTTTTGCGCAATCTATTCAACCTTTTTGCAACGCGGCTATGATCAAATTGTCCATGACGTCGCGCTCCAAAATTTACCTGTGCGCTTTGCCATCGACCGGGCAGGATTGGTTGGTGCCGATGGGGCGACCCATGCTGGCGCCTTTGATATCGGCTTTTTGACAGCCTTGCCCAATATGGTGGTTATGGCGGCAGCCGATGAGGCGGAGCTGGTGCATATGATGACAACCGCCGCCGCCCATGACACGGGTCCCATCGCCTTTCGTTACCCCCGCGGCACAGGCACGGGCGTCAGCATTCCACAAAAAGGTGAGCTGCTGCAAATTGGCAAAGGTCGCATTGTTCGCCCGGGTGCAGATATCGCTTTGCTGTCCTTCGGCGGGCATCTAGCTGAGGCACTAAAAGCCGCAGACTTAATCTCGGCGCAGGGAATCGACGCCACTGTGGCGGATGCGCGGTTTGCAAAACCCTTAGATCACGCGCTGATTTCCAAATTGGCCAAAACCCATAAGGTGCTCATCACCATTGAACAGGGCGCACAGGGCGGTTTTGGGGCCATGGTGCTGCACTATCTGGCCGATACCGGCCTACTCGACGGACCATTGGCCGTGCGCATCATGACATTGCCAGATCGGTTTATCGATCAGGCCGCTCCAGATGCGATGTATGCGGATGCAGGATTAACCGCGACAGATATCGCAGCCACGGCCTTACAGGCTCTCAAACGCACGCCTATCTCAGTCTGATTATGCACGGCTGCACGCCTATTTATCAAAAATTAGATCACTGTGTTGCGTCATATAAATATGCAGCCATGGGGTAAATGCGGTCGGATTGCGATCCAGCTCTTGGCGCAAAACTTGGCGGGTCACCCATTTCACCGCCTGAACCTCACTCGGGTTGAGTGCCATTGGCAGTGAAAAATTGGCATGGGCCACATAGACTTGCACCACTTCATGTTCAATCAAGCCATTCCCAACCTCCGCACGGTATTCCACCTCCCCACGGGTCTCTAGATCAAGGCCTGTAATGCCCAATTCCTCATTCAATCGCCGCCGCGCGCAGATCATCGGGTCTTCTTCCCAATGTGGATGGGTGCAACAGCTATTAGCCCACATACCGGGTGTGTGATATTTGCCTAAGGCCCGCTGCTGGATCAAAATGTGATCCTCTGCTATTATAAAAATAGATACCGCCTGATGTTTAAGTCCCATTTGATGGGCCATCAATTTTTCAACCGGTTGCAGCGCACCATCTTGCCATGCGGGGATCATGATCGTCATCAGACACGATCTTCCGAAATAAGCCGGGTCAAATGCGCCAAATTTTTCAAACCAATTTTCAAATGCGCCATAGGACGGGCCGCAACCAAGCGTTTGTTCATATAGGCTTCAAATGTCAGTTTTTGCACATCTATATCGTGGCACAGGGACACAAAGCGCTCACGGCGCTCATCGCTGCGATAGTAGGCGTTTTGCATGGCGCCTAAGACTTTGAAGACGCTTTTATGTTCGCGCATAAACAGCTTGCGCGCCAATTGCAGATCTTTTGCCCGCCCGGTAGTCAAAGAGGCGCTGGCGGCCGTAGCGGCCACCCGACCGCCAACCATTGCGTAATAGATACCCTCACCGGAAGACGGCGCAACCACCCCGGCCGCATCCCCAGCCAAAACCACATCGGCGCCATTGTCCCAACGATTTAAAGGACGCAAAGGAATGGGCGCTCCTTCGCGCCTGATCGTCTTGCAATCGCTCAATCCGTGCGCGGCACGCAGCTCGGCTGTGGCCTGTTTTAAATCCACACCCTCAATACCGGTGCCCATTCCAACACTGGCAGATTTTCCATGAGGAAAGACCCACCCGTAAAAATCGGGGGATATGGCCCCGTCATAGATAACGTCGCATCTAGTCGCATTATAAGTCAGGCCCTCAAGCGGGGCTTCGATGATTTCGTGATAGGCGATTACATAAGGAATCTTATCACCGTTGGGGACTTCAGACTTGGCCACTTTTGAGCGCGCGCCGTCGGCACCTATGATGATTTTGCACGCCAAAGACTGCTCTTTACCACTATCCTTGTCACGATAGATCACAGAGGGATGTTCGGCATTTCGCTCAATACGCAAAAAGGTGCCGGTCAACCAAGTTGCTCCGGCCCCTTGCGCTCGGCGGCGCAGAAACGGGTCAAAATGCTCACGATCAACCATGCCAACAAAACCATTCTCAATGGGAATATCGACCCTGCGCTGCGTTGGAGAGATCATCCGTGCGGTATTAATTCGCGCTACAATTTGCGAGCTGGGAATTGAGAAATCCTCAATGAGGCGCGGTGGTATTGCGCCGCCACAGGGCTTAATGCGACCTTCGCGATCTAACAAAGCGACCTTATGACCTGAGCGCGCCAAATCTTCAGCCGCTGTTGCCCCTGACGGGCCTCCACCGATCACAACAACATCGAACATAGTTATTCTCCTGCGACTAAATTGGGGGGCAAAGGCTGCCCTTTGTGCTCAATAACTCGCATCGCCATGAGGGCGGCGGCAAAAAACAGAGCGGCTTCAAAGATGAAAACCGCTCCAAAAGCGGGACCATCGGCAAAAAGGCTGCGCGTGATATCAACCAAGACTGCGCCCGTAAGACCGCCGAAACCTGCGGCAATAGCCTGCGCTGCACCCCACAGCCCCATGCGGGTGCCCTCACGTTGACCGCGGCCCTCTGAACTGGAGGCAAGCGCCATCATGGCACTGATGGCTGATACAGCGAACATGCCGTTAAAGAATCCAAGGGCCACCACAAGATACGTAAAATTCAGCACTGTCGACATCAGTCCTGACAAACAGATCAGCAGCAAAACCACTGCCGACCCATAGCATCCGCTCATGACCCATCTGCGCAGTGATCCAATTTTGAAACCCGTGGCCAAAATGCCAACAGTGAGCATCCCAACAAAGACCCCACCGTTTTGCGCACCGCTGAGAGATGTTGACTGTCCCGGTGTGAAGCCAAAAACCAATCCCGCGTAAGGCTCAAGGATCAATTCCTGCATAAAATACGCATTCATTGACAGAAAGACGAAAATTGTAAAATGCCGCGTTTTGGATTCGGCCCACACCTCGCGCAATGCTTCTTGAAACGGACTGTTCGGTTCTGAGGCTCGTGAACTGACCGAGCGCTCGATGTTCCAAATGGCCAGAACCGTCAAAACCATGGCCAGTAGGGCGATCACGGATACGACCGTCATGAGCCGCTGGGGGGAATAGGGGTCCAAGAATTGCCCCGCCACACCTGCCGTCAGCGCTATGCCAAAAATCATCATCAACCAAGTGATCGTCGCCGCAGCCGCGCGTCGATCTGCAGCTGTTGCAGTGGCCAGAAGAGCCAATAGCGATGTACCCGAAGCGCCAACACCTATGCCGATCATCCCATAGGACACAATCGAGGCGATCAGCGCGAGCCAATAGTGCGCAGAAAATAAAGTCACGGCATAAGTGGCGCCAACGCCGCCTAGCGCCAGGGTCATCATTCCACCGATAATCCAACGAGTCCGATTGCCACCCACATCCGATCGGAATCCCCAACGCGGGCGCGTCAATTGAATTCCATAGTGCAAGCCGACCAGAGCGCCCGGCAACAGCGCTGGCAGTGAAAATTCAACCACCATTAAGCGATTGAGTGTAGAAGTGGTCAGAACCACAATGGACCCCAGGGCCATTTGAACCAATCCCAAGCGGAAGATTTGACTCCAAGACAGGCTCATAGCAAACCTCGCAGGGCGATGGCGCTGATCATCATGCCAGAGACATACATAGACACACCAGTAGCGTTATACCATGGCGCACGCGCCTTCGGATCTGTCAGCATAACCCGCATCGCCCAGAACTGCGCCGCCAACAGCGCCACAATGATCGCAGCGAATACAGGCTTATCCCACACGATCAACAGAGCAATAATGACCCCTTGTGGCACGCCCATAATCCAGCAGGCCAACCGCGCAGCACGGTCTGAACCTAACGTCACTGGCAATGAGTTGATGCCTAATTGGCGGTCCCCTTCAGTCGCCTTAAAGTCGTTCAATGTCATGATTCCATGGGCACCCAGCGCATAAAGTCCTGCCAGAAGAATAATCCGCCAATCGGGGGCTCCAGCCGACAAAACCGCCGCTCCAGTAAACCAAGGCAATCCCTCATAGCAAAGCCCGACCAAACCTGGCCCCCACCAGCCAGAAGTTTTAAGCCGCAGAGGTTCTGCAGAATAGGCCCAGGCTGCAAGCACGCCAAAGACGGTGGCCAAGAATCCCCAAGGTCCCAATTGATATCCAACCAAAAGTGACAGCATTGACATCGCCCAAGCGATCCATAATCCCCATTTTCCCGGAATACGACCAGACGGGATGGGTCTATATGGTTCATTAATGGCGTCCACATGCCGATCACACCAATCATTTGCCGCCTGACTCATGCCGCAAACAATAGGACCCGCAAGAATAAGGCCCAAAATTATCAAAACCCAATGGCCCGAGAAAGAGGCGCCAGAAGAGACAATTCCACATAAGAAAGCCCACATGGGCGGGAACCACGTGATGGGCTTGATCAAGCGCAACATGGCCATCGGCTCAGGCAGTCGCCGTGGCTCTATGGGAATATATTCTGTCATAGTGTAATTTTAGACTTACACTTAGGTACACATCAAGTGTAAAGTTAGATTTACAGGTACTGGTTTCTGTTTCGTTAAATGACCCGCGACAAAAGGTCTTTACCCAAACTAAAATCACACTAAATAGAGAGCGTGAAAAGGAGTGAGAACCAATGAAAACAATGAAAATGGCCCTTTTGGGTTTGTTGATGACAGCCGGTCCAGCGCTTGCGGGAGGCCACGCATCTGGGGACGCCACTGCAGGTGAAAAGGTTTTTAAGAAATGCAAAGCCTGTCACGCGATCGTCGCGGATGATGGAACAGCGATTGTCAAGGGAGGAAGGAACGCACCTAACCTGTATGGCATATATGACCGCCAGGCAGGTGCGCATCCTGATTTCAAAAAATACGGCAAATCATTGGTCGCCGCTGGCGCTCAAGGCCTGGTTTGGAATGAAGCCGACTTTGTAGTCTACGTTGCTGATCCCAAAAAGTTCCTAAAGACTTATTTGGACGACAAAAAAGCGAAGTCCAAAATGGCCTACAAGTTGAAGAATGCGGACGATCAGGCCAATGTTTGGGCCTATCTTGTGTCAGTTGCAGAGTAGTTTGATATAGGTCCCAGATTCGAATAAGGCCCTTCAAAATTGAAGGGCCTTATTATTACATGGATCGCACGGTATTTATCATCAACTGCACGTTATCCGGATCCGCATCCGGCGTGATACCATGGCCCAAATTAAAGATGTGCGGGCCTTTGGATAGAGCTCCCGAAATACGTTTGGTTTCAGAGACCAGTGCCTCCCCACCTGTCACCATATGGGAAGAGGCAAGATTTCCCTGCACGCAGCCTCCAGGTTGCAAATTATCTGAAACCCATTGCGCGTCGATACCATCGTCAAAAGCAATGCAATCTGCACCAATCAAGCGATGCAAACCTGCATATTTTTCACCGGCACCTCGCGGAAAGGCTATGATTGGAACATTGGGAAATTTGGCCTTTAATGCGGCCGTGATACGACGCATGGGCTCTATGGAATATTTCATGAAATCTTTGCCCTTGAGCGATCCGGCCCAGCTGTCGAAGAGTTTAACAACCTCCGCACCCGCTTCAATCTGCGCGCTGAGGTAATGTATCGTGCCCTCGGTGATCAAATCAATCAACGCCTCAAAAACAGCTGGATTTTCAGCCTTCAAACGATGCGCCGGTCCTTGGTCTGGTGTGCCTTGACCCGCAATCATATAGGTCGCCACCGTCCAGGGTGATCCCGCAAACCCTATCAATGTAGTGGCCTCTGGTAATTCTTCAGACAAAATTTTCACCGTCTTATAGATTGGTGCCAGATGTGCGTGAATGTCGGCTGCCGGTTTCAATCTTGCGAAATCTTCTTGCGTGGTAACGGTCGACAAACGTGGGCCTTCGCCTGTTACAAACCACAGGTCCGCACCCAGAGCCTGGGGCAGCAACAAAATATCTGCAAACAATATCGCGGCATCAAAACCGTAGCGCCGTATAGGTTGAAGAGTGACCTCCGCTGCCAATTCTGAGTTGTAGCACAGTGAAAGAAAATCGCCAGCTTGCGCGCGGGTTGCACGATATTCGGGTAGATAGCGGCCCGCTTGGCGCATCATCCAAATAGGAGCAGTTGGAAGTGTTTCTCCTGCCAGAGCACGCAAGATTACTTTCCTTGATGTCATAGTCGTATTCCCAGATATTTCTTTGCAACATTATGCACAGCATAAGTTCGTAGAAGCAAGAGTTGTCAGGCCAAGTTTACATGTTTAGGGATAGGACATGACTTATACATTACCCACTCCGAAGACCCCGCTCAATATCGGCACCCGAGGCTCCCCCTTGGCGCTGGCCCAAGCCTATGAAACACGCGCACGTCTGGCCAAGGCTTTTGACCTACCACCGGACGCCTTTGAGATTGTCGTCATCACGACTACGGGAGATCGAATCATCGATCGGCCACTGAAGGAGATCGGTGGTAAAGGGCTATTCACGCGCGAAATCGAGCAAGCCATGCTGGATGGATCCATAGACATCGCCGTACATTCCATGAAAGATATGCCAGTTCAGCAACCTGAAGGCCTGGTGTTGGACACCTATTTGCCACGCGAAGATGTGCGCGATGCCTTTATTTCCCTGTCAGGCGGCGCATTGCGCGATTTATCTGCCGGTGCAGTGGTGGGCACCTCAAGCCTGAGACGTCAGGCGCAACTTAAATTGCGGCGCCCAGATCTACAGGTCGTAGAATTTCGTGGCAACTTGCAAACACGGCTCAAGAAGCTTGAAAATCAAGTCGCAGAAGCAACCTTTCTCGCCATGGCCGGACTCAAGCGATTGAAAATGGATGAGGTGCCACGCCAAGCGATTGAAGTGGACGACATGTTGCCCGCCGTGGCACAGGGCGCCATTGGCATTGAGCGGCGCATCAATGACATGCGCATGGCCGATATGCTCGCCGCTATTCATGACCAGGAGACCGGACAGAGATTGGCTGCAGAACGCGCTTTTCTTGCAGCATTGGACGGCTCTTGTGAGACACCAATTGCCGGGCTTTCTGAAATTCAGGGCAGCACGATGAGGCTGCGGGGCGAAGTGCTTCGGCCCGATGGCTCCGATGCCATTCAGGACGATATGATCGTGCCAATCGAAGATGGCGCACAAGCCGGGCAAGAAATGGCGGCAAAGCTCCTTGAGCGAGCGGGTGAGGGATTCTTTGACTGGCGAGAGAGTTAAACCCACTCCAAGCGTCTTGGTCTTCGGCGCGACGGGCACGGCGGGACAAGGGGTGTGCCGAGCGCTGCATCGCGCAGGATATATGGTCACCTGCGTTCTGCGTGACGGCCAAAGCACCCCTCACGCGGCACAGTCTTTGCATGCCGATATTACCCAGCCTATGCCGAAAATACTTGGCCAGTTCGACGTCGTCATCTCCTGCGTTGCCTCCCGCAGTGGCGGCCGCGCAGATGCCTGGGCAATTGACCACGCCGCACAGATGAACATTCTACAGGTGGCTCAAAGGTTGCGAGCGAAGCAATTTATTTTGCTCTCGGCAATATGCGTCCAAAATCCAAAACTGCCATTTCAATTCGCCAAGCTCGCCTTCGAAAAAGCCTTGATGGCCTCGGGTCTCACCTATTCAATCGTACGACCGACGGCTTTCTTCAAATCTCTCTCTGGTCAAATCCCACGGCTGCGAAAAGGGAAGGCATTTTTGGTCTTTGGAAATGGTGAGCTCACCGCCTGCAAACCCATCAGCGACGATGATCTGGGCAATTTCATAGTCGACTGCATCACCAACCGGGCCAAACATAATGAAATCCTGCCAATCGGCGGCCCCGGCCCTGCCGTCACGCCGCGCGATCAAGCGCAGGCCCTGTTTGGTTTACTAGGGCGACCTGTCAAATTGCGCCGGGTGCCAGTTACCCTATTGCGTATCATCAGCGGCGGGTTGCGCCTGGCCGGTGTATTGAGTCCAGCCGCACAGCGAAAGGCCGATCTCGCCGAAATCGGGCTATATTACGCAACCGAATCAATGTTGGTCTGGAAAGGCCCAGAGCAGGGCTATTCAGAAGAGAAAACGGCCTCCACCGGAACAGAACATTTGTTTGATCACTATACAAAAGTCATGCGGTCTGGCGCCGACGTTCCTCGAGGAGACCATTCGGTCTTTTAAGCGACCGCGTGAGCAATCGCGCATTGCTTCCATAACGATTCAAGCGCCTGAACCAAATAGGCAATATCAGCGTCTGAATGCAGCGGTGATGGGGTGAAGCGCAAACGTTCCGTACCTTTTGGAACGGTCGGATAATTGATCGGCTGCACGTAGATACCCCATTCATCCATCAAATAATCCGCAAGCATTTTCGTCTTCACCGGATCCTTAATCATCACCGGCACGATGTGGCTTTGGTTTTCTAAATGCGGAATGCCCGCACGATTCAAGCCAGTCCGCAGTTTCGCAACCTGTTGGCGTTGACGTTGACGCTCAACGTTGGATGTCTTCAAATGCTTGATAGACACCCGCGCCGCTGCTGCAACAGCCGGGGGCAAAGCTGTCGTGAAGATAAAACCAGACGCAAAACTGCGAATGAAATCACACAAAACAGATGATCCAGTGATATATCCCCCAACCACGCCATAGGCTTTTCCCAAAGTGCCCTCGATCAGCGTAATCCGATCCATCAAACCTTCTTGCTCGGCGATCCCCCCGCCCCGCGGTCCATAAAGCCCGACCGCATGGACCTCATCGAGATAGGTCATTGCGCCATATTTTTCCGCCACTTCAACAATCTGACGTATTGGTGCAATGTCCCCATCCATCGAATAGACTGACTCGAAGGCCACGATTTTTGGCGCATCAGCCGGAAGCGCCGCCAATTTGGCCTCAAGATCTTTCACATCATTATGCTTCCAAATGACCTTTTGAGCGCGCGAATGGCGAATGCCCTCAATCATCGAGGCGTGATTGCCGGCATCGCTCAAAATGATACAGCCCTCAAGCCGGCTCCCCAGCGTGCTCAACGCCGCCCAATTAGAGACGTAGCCAGAGGTGAACAGCAAGGCCGCTTCTTTGTTGTGCAGATCTGCCAATTCTCGCTCAAGCAATAGGTGATCATGATTTGTCCCTGAAATATTGCGTGTGCCACCAGCGCCGGTACCGCTGCGCGTGACAGCCTCGCACATCGCCTCAATCACCACCGGATTTTGCCCCATGCCGAGGTAATCATTGGAGCACCAAACCGTCACGTCTTGCACCTTGCCACCGTGGTGACTGGCTGCATGAGGAAACTTGCCGCATTTGCGCTCTAACTCGGCAAAATAGCGATAATTGCCTTCAGATTTCAACGTGTCGATTTGAGCTTGAAAAAGGGCATTAAAGTTCATTGGATTGTCCTGTCTTAGTGTTCGTAGAAAGTGCGGGAAGCATCCAGCGCCAAAGCTTTGCATCGGGCAATGGAATGACCATCAACCAATGTTCCAGCGTGGCCAAAGCACACAGTGCAAAGAGCAAAGCATGTCCAATCTGTGCCTCCACCGTACTGGCGGAAAACAGCGCCAAACCGAGGGCAGCAGTGACCAGGCTAAGCCCAGTTATCCCAAGACCAAAAACCATGGTCACCGGGCCTTGCTTGAAATACGACGTGAGGTGCTGCAGCGGTTGGGGGATGAATTCAAGATTGATGCGCGGCACGCCAAAAAACAAATTAAGTTTGGCGGAAATGCGCGCTGCAAAAAGGATGAAATAGGCCCAAAATCCAAGCGGATTTGCTGCATCAAACGCGATGACCGCCATGAGAACCAGACCGCTGAGCAAAAGAGCTTCGTGGTGGCTGACAGTCTGCCAGGCCCTCCGGAATCTGGCCCAGCCCCAAAGCGATTTCGGGCAAGTGTCCCGTAAGGGACCAGTGATGACCCCAGATAAAAACGCAAGCTCAATCCAACCCCAAATGAGCAAGACTGCAAAAAATGAGATGTAGATATTCGCCACGGTCAAAGAAGCAGCGGAGATCACCGCTCCAAAAATGCCCAGCGCTAAGAGTGGCACTCCCCACACGACAGACGCCCCATGGGCCGTCGCGCCGGCCACGTCCTTTCGCCGCACAATCAGCAAAATAATCCCGGTGAAAAACCACCAGGAAAAAATTGCAATGAGCGCTGCTATCCAGGGCGATCCGATCATCAGTAAGTCGGCTCCATCCGCGTGCTGGTCGGAACCTTATGGGTCTTAGCGGGGATGGTGAATACGGAGACAAAAGCCGTCGCCGCCTTAACCATTCCGCCCAATCGGCTCATCATACCACCCAGGCCCCCACGCGCTTTTGCAGCGGCAATTTGCCGAGATGCTGCCTCCATCCGATCGAGGTTTTTACGCCAGCGCGGGTGATCGATATCCAATGTCATTGGAAAAATTTGTTTGGATATCTCAGAGGTTTTTCGAAACACCTCTTGGCCGTACCAGGTGACATCGACGCCCAGAGCTTCATGAAACAACGGCCGCTGATGGTCCCGCACCCACATGGTAGAATAAACCGCGGTGAGGAAAAACTTGATCCACAGTTTATTGCCAAAACTTTCCGTCAATTTAGGATCAGATTTCATCAAAAGCGCAAAGGCTTCCCCATGGCTAAACTCGTCGTTGCACCACTCGCGAAACCATTTGAAAATAGGATGAAAACGCAGCTCCGGGTTCTCTTCGAGGTGCCGGTATATGGTTATGTAGCGGGCATAGCCAATCTTCTCCGACAGATAGGTGGCGTAATAGATAAATTTCGGGCGGAAGTACGTGTATTTCTTCTGCTGAGTCAAAAAGCCTAAATTTACCCGAACCCCAGCTTCGCGCAGCGCATCATTGATAAATCCAGCATGGCGCGCCTCATCCCGTGCCATCAATTGAAACAGGGTTGTGATGTCCGCATTCGAACCGCGACGCTTCATCTCTTTATACAAAACGCAGCCAGAGAATTCGGCGGTACATGATGAAATGAGAAAGTCGATGAACTCGGCTTTCAGCGCCGGCTCCATCCCCTCCCAATCAACAGTGTCCCAGTCTTCATTCTTTTTGAAATGCCCCTTGTTCGGATCCGATTTCATTTGCGCAATCAAGCAGTCCCAGTCTTCACGCACTGGGCTGACATCAACCGCATCCATTTCGGCAAAATCAGTGGTGTAAAAGCGCGGCGTGAGCAGAGTGTTTTGCATCGCCACCTCTGTCGCTTTTTCAGATGTCATTGGACCATCAAGCGCATCTTGTGCGGCAATCGCCTCTTCAGCAGTATTGGCAAAAGCGGAATGTGTTGGCGCATTCATGACAAAACTCCCTCCGAAAAAGAAAATTCGCACAGTTCCATAAATTCAAAATCGCCCGTCGACCGCGTCCAGAGCCGTTCAATTTTTGAGGCGCGGGTGATCGTAGCGATGCGTTGTTCCTCAACGCAGACCCCATAGGGCGCCATAATTTCTGGCCCTTCCACTTGAACGCTGTCTCCTGGATGCACCACGGCACCATTGTTAAATTTCACATGAGCAGAAAGTTCCTCAAACCGATGTGAAATCGTCACAGTGCAGGGTGCGGTCTCTTTTGATCTTGTAAATAATCCCATCTTCTGTCCCCTTGGTTCAGTCGATCAGCTTGGCGAAAGCTGCGACATTGTCTTGGCCATATCCGATCAATTCGATCGACCAGCCGGTTGTGTCGTCAAGAATAGCCACATGTCCATTTTTCCGGCGCACCAAGCGCAAAGGCGCTTGCGTATCTGCGTCATGCACGATGCGTTCGCGCGTGTTGGTGACCCAAATCACGTCGATAAACCCGGCTTTATGATCGTTGGAATGGGCAATTTGTCTACCAGAAATGTCCAAAACAGCAACTCCATCACTTCTATTGCCCACCAAAGTGATTGGAATTTCCGCCACGATCTCGCTATGCGGTGCAACGCCAATAACGGGCCGTTCCGTAAGGCGGGCATAAGCGACCAGAGCGACTGCGGCGATCATCAAAGTGAACATCGCTTGAACCAAAACCTTGGGAACCATGTCCCGATCTCGATGTTTCATTTGAGTAGCGAGTGAGTTGGTGGTGGGCATGAGCTTTACTCCGCAGCAATACTGTCAGTTTTGGTATAATCACGCTGAGCGACTTTTGGCATCGACACGCGCGTCTCGGCGGCCTCTGCAAAAAGGGCCGCGACCCGTTCAGCATCTGGTATGGATCGGAAGGCCGGTTGGGTGCGGCTCATGTGCCATGGGCGCACATGCGGCCAGGTCATCAGATACGACAAGCGGGTCTCACCGATGAGTTCAAAAGTGATTGTGCCCAAACCCGACTTTCTCACGGCCACCTGTGCATTTCCGATACACACATATGGCAGGTTCAACGTCATCGTCAGCGCAGCACCGATGCGCAGACACGCACGTTTATTGGTGAGCGTATATACCGTGCTTCGAGCTTGCACCGTTGCCACCCCAAATAAGATTAAGCCCGCCAGCGCGCCCGCCACTAGAAACGGAACCCCCTGCGCCATGGCAGACGTCAGGCTCATCATATCGGATACGGTGATAACTCGGATCACCGCCAGCGCAATGAAATACCCAATCACCCAGTTGAGGCTCCAAGCATCCTTGGCCAGCCGCAAGCTGTTAGGGCGCCCTTGCCATAGGATATGTTCATCAGCGGGTAATGCTTCAGGCAATCCGCGGATCGGTTCGAATTTAAAATCGTCGTGGCTCATATCATTAGTCCCCTATCGTCTGAACGCTGGGCCGTGGCTGCGACCCAGCGTTAGTCCTTTACAGTTTTGGCTCTGAGCGTTCAGGATCGGCATAAAGTGTGCCACCGCCGTAATAAGCCATGATCTTTTCTTCCTCGAGCAAAGTGACTTCTGAAGCCGACATTTGCTGAGGCACCCCTGCAAAATTTGCGCTATAAATCGAACGAACTGTCACCCGATCCTCGCTAATTTTGCAAAAATTGATTGGGATCAGGCGAGTCTGGCCCTTGCCCTCTGGATTGAGATCCACAGTGAGGTAACGCACCATTTGTTCTGGCACATCAATCCACATATCATTGATACGGCCGATCACCTCTCCGTCGCCCGCCACTACAGGTTTGCCCCGTGGATCACGACCAGCCGAAACATGGAAATCATCGAGCTGTGACATAGGCTTAATCTTGGCATGACCATGCGCGTCCAACTCGGCATGATCCTGCCGCGGAGCCCATGCGCCTGGCCCAACACCAGAGAGCATCGGATCGCCGGTTGGTACAAAAGGCGAGCCAGTCGCATCAGACGTGGCTTCAAGCGCCAAATCTGCACGATCACCACGCTGACCAGAGGGAACAGTGACGTCACCGCGCCCATGGGGCAGGTGAAACGTCTTGTCACCCGGCAGGGGGAAAAGGCCGCGATGGCTAGATCCAGAGGGATCATCGGCCTCGAGCGGATATCCTTCGCGCATGTTCTCTGTTTGAAGGTAATAAACAAGCAAAGCAAAAAAGATCCAGAACATCCAGATCGCAGCGCTTGCGAGATCAAAATTACCGAAAAATTCATTACCTACCATGGTCGTCTCCTTTGACTATCAAGTCGGAAAATCCGTCAGCTCTAAGCGCTGCGGTGTGTTTGCACTGATGCCTTTGGTCCGTAGGATGGGGCCAAGGGCGATGAGGGTGATGAAGAGTAGAGCGATCTCAATTTGATAAACGACCAAATACCCAACAACAGGAGTGTTGAGGACGTTGCCCAAAATGCCGCTATGCGCCGCTTGCGTGATCATGTCACGGATAGCACCGCCTAAGAAAATGGACAGGCCTGCGCCTGTGGCCTGCGCAGCGCCCCAAACGCCCAGCGCCAATCCACGCCCGGCCGCTCCAGGTACATTGATGGTCATGGCGGCAGTCAAGGTTGCCACTGCAAACGTACCGCCGCCCAGCCCAATCAAAAAGGCACCTGAAAAAAACAAAGGTGGCGAGCCAAAAACAGAGGATAAAAGAACTGCCGCAAAAGCGAAGATGCCGACAACAACCCCACGGCCCGCAATACGAATGGGATCAATTGATCGCGACAGCCAGCGCGCCGACAGGCCCAAACCGATTAAGGCGCCCAAAGACCACATGGCCGTAAGCTGCGTTGTCGCCGAAACGGAAAGGCCAAGAATTTCGCCGCCATAGGGTTCGAGCAGAACATCTTGCATATTAAATGCAACCGTGCCGGCGAAAATCGTGAATATTAACCGGCGCACCGTCTTTTGACCGGTAAAGTCCGCCCAAGCGGTTTGAAAACTGGCCTTCGGTGCCTGGCGTGCAGCCTGGCTCATCGGCGCCATTTTTTCCTGCTTCCAAAGAGCAATAACATTCAAAACCAAAGTGAATACCGCTGCGCCTTGCACCACTTGAACCAACAGCAACGAGGAGTAATCACGCAGCAGCGTGCCAATGATAACCGCGGAAATACCCATGCCCACAAGATACATGACGTAAAGCATTGAAACGACTTTGGCGCGGGTCTGTTCGGTTGCGCGATCAGCGGCCAAAGCAAGCCCTGCGGTTTGCGTCATATGCATTCCAAGACCGGTCAAAAGAAACGCCAACGCTGCGGCAATCTCGCCAAACAGTCCCGCATCAATTGCTGAGTCTCCAGCTAAAACCAAAAGAGCCATCGGCATAATCGCCAATCCGCCAAACTGCCAAAGGCTGCCAAACCACAAATAGGGCGCGCGTTTCCAACCAATTGCGGAGCGGTAATTGTCAGACCTAAACCCAAGAAGCGCACGAAAAGGCGCGATCAGCACGGGAATTGCAATCATCGTCGCCACAATAAAGGCCGGCACCGACAGCTCAACAATCATCACCCGGTTTAAAGTACCAAGCAACATCACCGCTGCCATGCCCACGGAAATTTGAAACAGGGATAGACGCAACAATTGCCCAAGCGACAGCTCAGCACTGGCCGCATCAGCGAAAGGCAACATCCTTAAGGTCATGGTTTTGACAGCGCTCCTTGGGTTCATGGGCGGAATTCCAAAGCTTGGCTGATGTAAAATCCAGACGTCACCCTATCAATGTCACTGATCTTACCCGCGGTAGACTTGGCAATTTGTGCTGCTTGATGTGGAACCATCATAGGCGAGCGGTCGCCACGCGGAAACAATTTGCCGAGCCGCCACATTGCCATAAGAAGCGGCGTGCGCGGGGCAACCGTGAATACCATATTCGTCAATATACGGCTACTCACCCGATCTAGGGTCGCGCCAATATCTTCGGCTGAATAATAGATCAAACTGTCCATTGCCACGATATGATCGAAATGCCCTAGACCCGGATCGAACATATCGCCAGCCATCAGCCTAAGCGAGCCGCTGACTTCGGCGGGTTGGCGCTGCTTGGCTATCGTGATGAGCTTTGGTGAGATATCCACCGCCACAACATCTGCGCCAGCCCGGGCCAATTGGAAGGCCAAAGCCCCTGTGCCGCAACCCGCGTCTAACACACGCGCCCCGCGCAAATCCGCAGGCAATTGCGACAGCAAGAGCTGCCGCATCCGGTTACGCCCCGCACGCACAGTGGCGCGAATGCCCGACACAGGCGCGTCAGAGGTCAATCGCTCCCAAGTCTTTGTCGCCGTGCGATCAAAGTAGGTTTCAACCGTGTTGCGGGTCGATTCGTAGGTCATCAATCAAATCCCAGAAGTTCAAAGATTTCGCGATCAGGCAATGGCGCCGGTGCAAGTGGCAGCGTGCCGTTCCAAAGCGTTTCGGCCAGACGCAAATATTCTTTGCGGACCTGCACTATCTCTTCATCATCGGGCATTTCAAACAGGGTCTTCTTTTTCAGCCGAGACCGGCGGATCGCGTCGAGATCTGGCATATGGGCAATTCGGTTGAACCCCACCGTTTTGCAATACCTGTCCACCTCATCGGTATCTTTCGACCGATTGGCGACACAGCCGGCAAGCCGTACTTTGTAATTGGCAGATTTCGCCTGAACCGCAGCAATGATCCGGTTCATCGCATAGATGCTGTCAAAGTCATTGGCGGTGACAATCAAAGCTCGATCGGCATGCTGCAATGGCGCTGCAAACCCGCCGCAAACGACATCCCCGAGGACATCAAAAATCACAACATCCGTGTCTTCAAGCATATGGTGTTGCTTAAGCAGCTTCACCGTTTGCCCAACCACATAGCCGCCGCAACCAGTTCCCGCGGGCGGCCCGCCAGCTTCTACGCATTTCACACCATTATAGCCCGTTGCAACATAATCTTCTGGGCGCAGTTCTTCGGAGTGAAAATCCACACTTTTGAGAATATCAATCACCGTGGGTTGCAGCGTGCCAGTTAAAGTAAAGGTGCTGTCATGCTTGGGATCACAACCAATTTGCAGCACGCGCTTTCCCATTTTTGAAAAGGCCGCCGAGAGGTTTGACGAGGTGGTTGACTTGCCAATGCCCCCCTTGCCGTAGACGCTGAATACTTTTGCACCCTCAATTTTTGCGGTTTCGTCCTGGTGCACCTGCACCGATCCTTCGCCGTCACCGGTCAAATTGGGAATGTTTCTATCAAGTGGGCTCATATCTGTAGTCCCTTTCTATAACTGCGTTTTGGGTCATTCGGCTGCAATGCCCTCAAGTTGATCTTCAATGGCATCCGCGGCACTTTGCAGCGCGGCCAAAGTGGTTTCGTCTGGTTTCCAATAGGCACGATCTGACGCTTCTAGCAGGCGATTTGCCATGCGCATGGAAGCTTGTGGGTTCAAGGCAGACAGGCGTTTGCGCATGTCTTCATCCAAAACAAATGTTTCCGACAGCTCTTGATACACCCATTCATCCACCTTCCCTGTCGTCGCAGACCAACCGACGGTATTGGTGATATGCGCCTCAATGGCACGCACGCCTTCATGGCCATGCTGCAAGAGCGGTTCATAAAACCTTGGGTTTAAACTGCGGGCGCGGGTTTCCAACGCAACCTGTTCACGCAGGGTCCGTACCTGCGCACCACCGCGGGTCTGATCTCCGATGTAAACGGGCGTTTCGACACCGCCCTTGGCGCGTTTCACTGCCGCTGCAATACCGCCGAGTGTATCAAAATAATGATCCACAGTGGTAACCCCAAGCTCAACGGATTCAAGGTTCTGATAGGCAAGTTCCACATTCTTTAACGTGTCTTGCAGCAATTGCGATTGCTGACTGGCCTCGCCATCCTTTCCATAGGCAAAACTTTTACGTGCCTGATAGGCATCTGCAAAGTCGCTGTCGTCTTTAAAGGCGGAGCTGTCGACCAATTGGTTTACGTTTGAACCATAGGCGCCTTCGGAATTCGAAAAAACGCGCAATGCTGCTATTTCTAGGCTACAGTTTTGTGCCTGTGCAAACGCAAGAGCATGGGCGCGAATAGGATTCATCTCTAAAGGCTCATCAGCCATCGCACATTGCAAGGCGGCATCAGCCAGCATTTTAGTTTGCAGCGGCAATAGATCCCGGAAAATTCCTGAGAGGGTGATGACCACGTCAATCCGCGCCCGCCCCAGCTGCTCGAGCGAGACCAGATCGGCGCCACAAAGACGACCATTTGCATCAAAACGCGGCTTGGCGCCCATCAAAGACAGCGCCTGTGCGATCGGCCCACCGTTGGATTTAATATTGTCAGATCCCCAGAGCACCAATGCGACCGTCTTGGGCAACCCCTCATGAGTTAGCAACAACTCTTCCGCCTGCTGCGCGCCGTCTTGCATGGCATAAGCTGTCGGCATTCGGAAAGGGTCGAAGGCATGAATATTCCGACCCGTCGGCAGTATATTCGGCGCACGGATCACATCGCCGCCAGGAACCGGCTTGATGAATTGACCATTTAAGCCCCGCATCAATCCATCCAGCTCGTCGCTGCCTTGCAAATGCGATTTGGCGATCTGGCGCGCTTGTGGAGTGTCAAAACACATTAAGTCCAACAGAGCTTCGAGTTTATGCTCTGGTAATTTTTGGCCAATGATGTGCAAGCCGTCGGGGATCAAAGCATCTTCTGTTTCCAAAAGAGTGATCCAAAGCCGGTCCAAATCTGTACCATCCAGATGTACAATCTCAGCCTGAGCCTCAATCAACGCCTCCAAGGGCTTGGCAGCGGCATCGCCAGGCGGCAACGCGCGCCACTTGCTGAGACTATCTTTCAAATCAGCGAGACCGCGATAAAGACCAGAAGCCTGCAACGGCGGTGTCAGATGGGTTATGGTAATCGCATTGCTGCGGCGCTTCGCCAAAGTGGCCTCTGACGGATTATTAGCTGCATAAAGATAGATATTTGGCATATTGCCAATCAACCGATCTGGCCAATCTTTGCCCCCACAGCCGTTTTGCTTGCCAGGCATAAATTCCAACGCCCCATGCATGCCAAAATGCAATAGCACATCGGCTTTATACTGATGCTTCATGAATTGATAAAACGCGCTGAACGCATGGGTAGGCGCAAAGCCCCGCTCAAAAAGAAGGCGCATGGGATCGCCCTCATAACCAAAGGTTGGCTGTACGCCGACAAAAACTTTTCCAAATTGAGCACCGAGAATGAAAAGGTCGCTGCCATTGGACTGAATGCGCCCTGGCGCGGGACCCCAAATCTCTTCGATCTCGTTTAACCAAGGCGTATGCGTTACGATATAATCCGCCGAAACCTTGGCCGCGACGTTGGCCTCCTGCCCATAGATCGATGCATTCCCTTGCAAAATGGCCTTGCGCAGGTCGTCAACAGTTTCGGGTGGGGTCACATCGTAACCATTTTCAGCCATGGTCTGCAAAGTATTATGTAAACTTTCAAACACCGACAGATAGGCCGCTGTCCCAATCGCGCCCGCATTGGGCGGAAAGCCGAAAAGAACGATTCCAACGTTTTTTTCAGAGTTTTCTTTGCGGCGCAAAACCGCAAGATTTCGAGTTTTTTCCACTAATGCATCAATACGCTCTGGGCAGGGCGCCATGGCTTTTACGGTGCCCGCAGCTGTGCAGGCATACGCGCATCCGTCACAGCCATCCGGCCCGTGCCGACCTGCAAAAACTGTTGGGTTTGTGGCCCCATCAATTTCGGGCAACGCCACAAGGATTGTCGCCTCAATCGGGCTCAAGCCCTGGCCACCATTGGCCCATTGCGACAGGGTTTGAAATTCCAAAGGTTGCGCCGCAATATAGGGAACGTCGAGCCCACTGAGGACTTCAACCGCCGCTTCGCTGTCGTTATACGCAGGTCCGCCAACCAGAGAAAATCCGGTCAAAGAGACCAAAGCGTCGATCTTGCCCATGTGATAGGCTTCGATTGCGGGTCGACTGTCGAGCCCACCAGCAAAAGCCGGTATGACCCGCATTCCCGCGGCTTCAAAACGCCGAATGACATGGTCAAAATGTGCCGTGTCTCCGGCCAAAATGTAACTGCGCAACATGGCCAGCCCAATGGTTGGGCCTGTACCCGCTTGTGGCAGATCAGCTATATCTGTGGTGATATGGTGGCCGGGCAGGTCTGGATGATAAAGACCCACTTCCGGGTATTCAACCGGTGCCGGAGCCGCAACACCGCGCCATTCCGGCCGAGATCCGTAGCGCGAAATCAAAAAGCGCACGAGGCTTTCAATATTGTCATCAGATCCGCCAAGCCAATATTGCATGATCAAGAACCAGGCCCGCAGATCCTGACTCTTACCAGGAATAAGCTTCAAAATTTTGGGAATTCGGCGCAGCATCTTGGCCTGGCCTTCACCAGTGCTAGTAGATTTCTTCGCTGGTTTCAGCTTCTTCAAAAATCCCATGACGCCAGAAGCGGGCCGCATCATGTCGAGATCGCCCATTTTGGTCAGCTGCACAATTTCCTGATCGGCAATTATGCCCACCAAAGCATCACAAGCGGCACGCCGCGCCTTTAGATCGGGCAAAATGGCTTGCACATGATCTTCGAGAAACAAAACGGAGGACACAATCAAATGCGCCGTCTCGATATCGGCTTTGGCACTAGCCAAGGCCGCTGGATCTTTGGCCCATTCTGCGGCGGCATGTATTTTGAGCTGCAAGCCTGGAAAATCCGCCGCCAGTTTAGGCAAAGCCCGCGCTGCTGGACCGGCCGCGTGGCGGTCCAATGTCATTAACACGACATTATACGAAGGATATGTCAGCTCATCGCGCATAAAAGGCCTTCGCTTCATACAGGGTATCAATAGAGATTTCCGACAAGCCTTGCGAGGTCGCATAGGTCTCGGTGTTGCGGCGAGCCTTGCCCCGCACGAAAAAAGGTATTTTTTTCAACTCTTTTTCCGCTTCCGCCAACCATATAGCCACATCGCCGCCAGTACTTTGAACAGCAGACTGCTCTTGCGCCGCTGCCTCGCGCAATGGATTCGAGGCGATCCCTGCAGGTTGGTGCCCACCATGATGGCTAGGGCCAGCGGCGTCATTGAATTCAAAGTCTTCGCGAAACATATGCAGCAAATGCTCTTCAAGACCCATCACCAGTGGATGAATCCAGGTGTCAAAGATTACATTTGCACCCTCAAACCCCATTTGCGGCGAATAGCGCGCCGGAAAATCTTGAACGTGGACCGGAGCAGAAATAACGGCGCAAGGAATACCCAGCCGCTTTCCGATATGGCGCTCCATTTGCGTGCCTAAAATCATTTCTGGCTGGAGCGCTTCGATGGTTTTTTCGACCAACAAATAGTCATCTGTGATCAAGGCTTCGACACCGAACTCTTTGGCGATTGTCCGAATGTCGCGTGCGTATTCACGGTTATAGCATCCCAGCCCCGCGACCTCGAAGCCCATCTCATCCCGCGCAATCCGCGCAGCGGCTTTGACATGGGTGCCATCGCCAAAAATGAAAACCCGCTTGCCGGTCAAATAGGTGCTGTCTACCGAGCGCGACCACCAAGTTTGCCGCAAGGCTTGACTGTCAAGCGGAACAGTACTTCCACTGAGCGCACGGATTTCGGCAATGAAATCTTGCGTCGCTCCGGCCCCGATAGGTACGGTTTTCGTGTACGGCTGGTCGAATTCTTTTTCACAATAGCGCGCCGCTGTTTCACCAGTTTCCGGATACAACAGCACATTGAAATGCGCCTTTCCCATCTGCGCGATATCGCTGGGCGTAGCGCCCATCGGCGCTGTGACATTCACCTCAATACCACACTCGAACAAAAGATTTGTGATCTCAGCCACATCATCCCGATGCCGAAAGCCCAAGGCGGTAGGGCCAATAATATTGCAGCTGACACGCTCTGTTTTGGCTTGTGGCTTTGCCAAATGTTTGACCAGTTGAAAAAAGGTCTCATCCGCGCCAAAGTTCTCTTTGCGTTGATAACTGGGCAACTCAAGCGGGATGACCGGAATAGGAAGCCCCATGGTTTCTGCAAGGCCGCCAGGATCGTCTTGAATCAATTCAGCCGTGCAAGACGCTCCAACGATAATGGCCTCCGGTTGGAACCGGTCATATGCATCTTGGCAGGCTTGTTTAAACAGGCCCGCAGTATCCGCGCCTAAATCCCGCGCCTGAAATGTGGTATAGGTCACCGGCGGCCGGTGATCGCGCCGCTCAATCATCGTGAACAATAGATCGGCATAGGTATCGCCCTGCGGCGCATGCAGAACATAGTGAAGCTTTTTCATGCCAGTGGCGACACGCATCGCACCGACATGAGGCGGGCCTTCATATGTCCAAACAGTAAGTTTCATTCTGCGGCCACCTTCAAAATCGATTTGCGGCGCAGGGGTCGAGCGAACAGAGCGGCAAGATCACCGGCTTGCTCGTAAAAATGCACGGGCGTGAAAACCAACTCAATCGCCCATTTGGTGGCGAACCCTTCCGCTTCAAGCGGATTTGCCAAACCTAAGCCACAGACGGTCAAATCCGGATGCGCCGCGCGGCAGCGATCTAGCTGGAGATCGACATCTTGGCCTTCAGAAATTTGAGGCCCCGCTGGCAATAGATCCAAATCCGGACCATGCAAGGCGTCATGGATGTAAGGCGAGCCAACTTCCAGCGCGGTCATCCCACATTCCCGACTCAAGAAACGCGCCAAAGGAATTTCCAATTGACTATCCGGAAAGAAAAACACGGATTTTTCATTGAGCGGTGCAGCGGCTTGGCGGATCGCGTGCCGGGCACGACGACGGGGCGCCTCAGTCACGCGATCAAAGACCTCGCGGGAAATATTGAACTCTTCCGCAATGGCCGACAACCAGGCTGTGGTACCCTCTTCACCAAAGGGGAAAGGCGCCGCGATATGGCGGGCACCTCGGCGGCTTAAGGCCGCATGGGTGTCGCCCAAGAATGGTTGCGTCAGGGCAAAAACCGTATTGGGGCCAACGGCAATTTCATCTTCAATTGTCCGAGCCGGCAAAATACGCAATGGACCAATGCCAAGATCAGTCAGAAGCGCAACCATCTGATCTTCGACCACATCTGGCAAGGCGCCAACGACAATCAATTCCCGCGCATCGGTTTTCGGCAGAACGGGCACCATGGCGGCCAAACAGGCATCTTCCCCTTGCGTAAAGGTCGTCTCGATTCCAGAGCCAGAATATTCCAACACCCGGACTTTCGGGGCATAGGTCTGGGTCAATCGCTCGGCGGCGCGGTTCAGATCAAGCTTGATGACCTCGGAAGGACATGAACCCACAAGAAAAAGCTGCCGAATGTCTGGCCGCCGGGCCAAAAGCTCTTCGACCGTGCGGTCTAACTCTGCTTGCGCGTCTTTTAGCCCCGCTAAATCTGCCTCCTCCAGAATCGCTGTCCCGAATCGTGGCTCAGCAAAAATCATGACCCCGGCTGCCGACTGCAACAGGTGCGCGCATGTGCGCGATCCAACAACAAGGAAGAAGGCATCTTGGATCTTTCGATGCAGCCAAATGATACCGGTCAAGCCGCAAAACACTTCGCGCTGACCACGCTGCTTCAACACCGGAGAGGTTCGACATCCCGCGGCGGGCGGTGGCGGCATATGTTCCGTCATGAGGCGCCCTCCATCTGGAGGCGCGCAACGCGCAGTTTCCACAAGAACTGTCCAGCATTGACCACATAGGAGGCATAGGCCGCTAAGATGATCCACACTAAAATATCCGCAGGGATGGTCCCTTGAATTAATCCATAAATATAAAGGCTATGCAGCGCGATGACGCCAAAACTGACCACATCTTCCCAAAAGAATGCGGGCGCAAAGAGCCATTGCCCAAAAACAATTTTTTCCCAAATCGCACCAGTGATCATTATGAGATAAAGCAGCAAGGCTTTTGCAATGACTGAGAGGGTCATAATGTCATAGCCTAGGCCGGTGATCATGTAACGGATCACCAAAAAGATAGAGACCAAAAAGACCAAGAATTGCAAAGGCGCAAGAATGCCTTGAACCACCGTCCAAGCCGTTGCGTCACGCCGACTGCGCTGGTCCTTTGTATAAAGGCCAGAGGGTTGCAAATTTTGTGACGAGGTCATTGTCATACGGTTTTCCAATTCGCCAATAGGCTGGTCAAAATTTGGCAGGCGCAGCGCAATCTGTCAACTTTGAGTTACACTTATTGTCAGAATTTCTGTCTGATTATTTACTTTTCTCAAAAATTTGCGGATTTTTTGGATGATTTTCTGCAGAATGTAACAAATTATTGACATTTGGGCCGCGATACCCGAGCCTCTCGGTCATCTTTGATAAGCACTGGGGTCATCGTGGCCTACTGGCAACATTCGGAAGGTCATTGTGACGCATCACCAACACACAAATTTAGTGAATATAGGGGATGAAACCACCCGGGTGGCTCAGGTTGCGATTAAGGTTTTGGCGCGCAGTTTAAGTCAAGCCGGCGGCCCAAACGCACGCCCGCCAGTGGTTCAAGCAATCAGCACAAACCAAGCGTCCCAGCTCTTGTTCGATGCCTCCGTCAATCCGCGAAAATCAGCCGTTTCAGCTGCCATTCAAGAGCTACAGGCTGCAGGCTTTTCGGACTTCACCCTATTTTCAGAGATCATACCCGCAGCCGTCCGCCAATTGGGCCTGGCCTGGGAAGACGATGACTTGTCTTTTTTCGCCATGACACTCGGCGCCAGTCGTCTGCAAATTGCTGTGCACGGCCTTTCAGAACGAGAGCTTCCAGAAGGCATGAATTACCTGAGTAAAAAATTGAGTTTGTTAATTATCGTTCCAGAAGGGACACAACATACATTAGGTGCAATTATCCTAGGCAAGACATTACGATGTGTTGGCGCTCGTGTTAAGCTGGAGTTTTGTGTCACTGCCGATCGCGTTCATGAGATTGGCGCAGGTGAACAATTCGACGGCGTATTTATTTCCGCGTCAGCACAGAATAGTGCAGAAAAATTATCTGAAATTATTTTCAATGTTAGAGACAATTGGAGCAAAACAAAGGTTATTCTTGGAGGCGGCATTCTTAACGCTCAAATTAACCTTGATGCGGTTACAGGAACTGATTACAAAACCAACGACTGGAAAGCCGCGGTTGCTCAATGCTTTTGAAAGTTAAAGTCCAGATATTTGACAGTACGATTGCCACGTGGGTGCATCAAGAAATGCAGATCGAACGAAGGACTTTTGCAAATGACGTCACATGGTAAAACAGAATGGGCCGAGCGTCTTATTCCCAATTTGGATCAAGCAGCCACAGCTGATTTAATTTCACGCCTGTGCGATTTTGCTTTTGTCATCTCCAGCGATGGCGAGATCATCCAAACCATGACCAGCCCTTTTTTAGCGCCAAGATTGGATTTGAGCTCGTGGATAGGGATGCAGTTCAAAGACACACTGACCACGGAGTCTGTGCCCAAGTTCGAGGCCCGAATTACACAGTTCAAGGAGGGCCAAAAAGAGCTTCGCGCTGTTGAGTTGAACCACCGTCCCACTCACCAACAAACCGAGCTGCCCGTCCGCTATACCTTTCACTGGTCCGCAGAAGACGGGTCTACATTGCTTTTAGGTTCGGACTTGCGACCCGTTGCAGAAATGCAGCAACAGCTGGTGGAAGCACAGATTGCGCTAGAAAACGACTATGACGCCCGTCGGGAGCATGAAATCAGGCTCAAGGTTTTGATGGAATCATCAGACGTTGCCACCGTGTTCATCGCACTCAACACAGGCGTGATCTCATCGTGCAATAGCGCCGCCGAGGTTCTGCTTGGGCGGTCTCGAAAAGAGTTGATGGACGCGCCATTCGCCGCAGAGTTTGAAGACGAAGGCGTTACGAACCTGATTGACAGAATGGTGACCGCCGCGTCTGATGTCTCAATCACCGCTGTTTTGGCTAACTCTGCCCGCGGCGGCCGGTCCTACCGTCTCAATCCCACCCTGTTTCGCGGCGCGACTTCGCAAATGTTGCTGTGCAAAATGGAACCAGAGGATTCGTCTTTGGAACCTATGGATCAGCTCGCAACTCATTTGGTGAGCTTTTTCCACAAAGGGGTCGACCCAATTGTGTTTATAAATATGTCAGGTCAGATACTGAGTGCGAACGAAGCCTTTGTCTCCGTAGCCAATGTCACCCACGCGCAAACCCTCAGCGGGCGCAGCATGTCAGACTTCTTTTCCCGTGGATCCGTCGATCTTAACGTGATTTTGGAAAGCGCCCGCCGCAATGGTAAAATGCGACTCTATTCAACAAAGATCTTAAATGAGCATGGGGACGAACGTCCAGTTGAGATATCCACCACACAGATTCGCACCGAACGAGAGCCAATTTGTGTGTTGGTCATGCGCAATGCCCGACGCGTCGAGGGGATTTCAACACCCACCAGTCAAATGTCAGAAGAGGAAGTTAATTCCGTTGTTGAACTGATTGGCAGCCAGTCTCTCAAGGATGTTGTCGCGCGCAGTACCGATGTAGTTGAAAAAATGTGTATCGAAACCGCGATTCAGATGACTTCAAATAACCGCGTCGCTGCAGCTGAGATGCTCGGACTCTCGCGTCAATCGCTCTATGTAAAGTTACGAAAATACAACTTGGTTTAAAAAGTTAATTCACGACTCAGCCTCTGACAAGCGGATGAAATGCGCCTTTGCCTCTTCCATAGTCACTGCGATTCCGTCGACCCCCATGAGTTCCAAAATAGGTCGAAACCCTTCAACGTCTTGGCCACAAATCACAATTGACAAATGTGGCGCGCAAATATGCAGCGCAACAATCAGCTGTGACAGGGCCTCAAGCGAATGTTCGCCGCTGAAGGACAGACCCACCATACGGCTGGAAATTTCTCTGATTTCAGCCAGTAGATCCTCATGGGATAAGCCCACCAATAGTGAAATATTCCAACCATCATTTCGGAAAAAATCGGCTGCCATACGGACCCCAAGCGTGTGAGTCTCCCCCGGCACAGAGGCAAAAATGACCGCCGGCTCATCGGGTCGGGCAGAGGTCTCAAACATGTGCCGCATTGATCGCATTATTGCAAAAATGCGGCCCGAACCAACCGTGACTTGCGCAAATGTGATGTGATCGCTTTTCCACATATCGCCCAGTTGGCGCGCGGCTGGCGCTAGGAAATTGACGTATATATCTTCTGCCGGACGCCCAGCTGCGCGTTCTGTAGCAATGATCTGTGCTGCACTTTTGGGGATGTCGGATGCGAGCGCCGTGCTGAATGCCAACAGCTCCTCCTGCGTCACCGGGCGCGCGGCTGACTCCGCCATAACCGCCCTTGACGCCACGCGCAAAATCACTTCTCGCGCCAGGCTCGCAACCAGATCGTCCGGCAGCTTTTTGCTGAGTTCAAATATATTTGTTTCGCTGTTGTGATACACTTCCCATTCGAAGGCATCTGTCGACTGCACTCCTGAAGCGGAGCCTTGTTGTTTCGACATTCATGTGTCCCCTA
>JAKMFM010000224.1 GCA_022425445.1 Planktomarina sp. | reverse complement strand
CCCCTTGGCACACGCCATCCTCTGACATTACCAAGTCAATGGCGAAATATTCGATGTAAAATTCTGCATTGTTCTTCAACGACTGGCCGTAGAGCGTATGCAAAATCGCGTGCCCCGTCCGGTCCGCGGCGGCACAGGTGCGCTGCACCGGCGGGCCTTCACCAAATTCTGTCGTATGACCACCAAAGGGGCGCTGATAAATTTTTCCCGCCTCAGTGCGCGAGAAAGGCACGCCGTAATGTTCCAGCTCATAGACTGCCTTGGGCGCCTCGCGGGCGAGATATTCCATCGCATCTGTATCGCCAAGCCAATCGGATCCTTTGACCGTGTCATACATGTGCCACTGCCAGCTGTCAGGGCCCATATTGCCTAGACTTGCAGCAATGCCACCCTGAGCTGCCACCGTATGGGAGCGCGTTGGGAAAACTTTTGTGACGCAAGCTGTGCGCAGGCCTTGTTCGGCCATCCCGAGTGTCGCGCGCAAACCTGCGCCCCCGGCCCCAACCACCACAACATCGAAATCATGGGTTTCATATTCATAAGCAGCCATAGGTATGGTCTCCGAAACTTAAAGGGCGAGGCGCGCGATGGCGAAAACAGCCGCAGCGATAGCCGCGTAGGACACACAGGTCATGATGATGATCCAGACCTTACGAGCCAGGCCATGTACATAGTCCTCGATCAATACGGTCACGCCGTTTTTGAAATGCAGCAGTGCAACACTGAACGTCAAAAGCGCGACCAATGCGGGAAACGGGCGGGCAAAGTGGGCTGTTACCGCCTCATAGTCTTGTCCAATCATTGGTCCCACAGTGAACAGAAAAACTGGCACGAGGATGAGCAAAGCCACGGAGGAAATCGTCATCCCCCAAAAATGCTCCGTTCCGGTTTTCGCAGCGCCAAGGCCGCTTGCGCGTTTGCGATCGGTCAAAAAAGCCATATCATGCACTCCTTACAGCCAAATTACAGTGAGAGCGGTGAGAAGTAGCGATCCTGTGATCATCATCCAACCCATACGCTCTGCGGTTTTCAACTCCAGTCCGCGACCGGTGTCCCAAATCAAATGACGCAGGCCGCCAAGCGTGTGATACCAAAGCGCCCAGAGCGACAGAAGAAAGACCAAGTCGCCGAACCAGCTTGTGATCACGTGTTGCACCCAAGCAAAAGCCGCTGCGCTGGTCGATGCCGCTAAGAGCCAAGCGATCAACAAAAGCGTCGCGGCCAAAAGGGCGTTGCCTGTGATGCGCACAAATATAGATGAAATCGATGTCATTTGAGGACGGTAGATCGTCAAATGAGGAGACAACGGGCGATTGCCACGATTAACATCAGCCATGATATATCCTTCTAAGTTTGTCAAAGCATACTCTACGGAGTCCTTGCCATGTGCAAGCCCCGAAGGCCACAGTTATGACGGGCAAATTACCGCAGTTTGGGCGTTAATCGTCGATTTTTTGGATTTCGTGATCACAAATAAATTTTGTGATCACGAAACACAATCTGGCGGCACAATTACCGCGGTATCAAAGCCCAATAATCAAGATCCAACAACACATCGCTGTTATATTTGCCGTCATCTCCGCGCAGATGAGGCGACACACCCTTGTGCGCCACCAACCGCAAACGCAATGCACCAACAGAGGGATTAGAGGTTTCCGACTTATCCAGCACCTCACTCCATGCGCGCAACGTGTCCCCCGCAAAGCAAGGATTGGCATGGGCTCCCCCGTTGATCGCTGCCAAAATTTGCGCATTGCCCAGCCCATTGAAAGACAAGGCCCGCGCCATGGATATGACATGCCCACCATAAATTAAGCGCAGACCATCTGGTCGGGCTGTGGCATCGAAATGGACTTTTGCAGTGTTTTGCCACAAGCGGGTGGCCATCATATGCTCGGCCTCTGATAGAGTGACGCCATCAACATGGTCTATCACTTCGCCAATGGTATAGTCACTGTAGAGATAAGAACTTCCTGACAAATTAATATTATAATTGGCAAAGTTCAACCCATCAGGCACACTCAAATCCGATGCCAAAACAGCCTGTCCCAGCATCGGCACAACGGTTTGCGGCGCCGGGGCCGCTGCATCCTTCTTACGCACCATGACCCAACGCACAAACGACATCACCATCTCATCTGCCTGGTTGAACCCCTCACTGCGCACCCAAACAACGCCTGTTTTTCCACTTGAGTTTTGCTTCACTCCAATGACGGTTGAGCGCGCACGCAGTGTATCCCCCGGATAGACAGGCCGCAGCCAGCGCGCCTCTGCGTAGCCCAAATTGGCCACGGCATTTAAAGAGATATCTGGCACAGTTTTGCCAAAAACCACATGAAAAGCGATCAGGTCATCCAACGGGCTTTGCGGCAAACCACAGTTTTGCGCAAAATGATCGGAGGAATAGAGCGCGTGGCGCGCCGGATAAAGCGCGTGATACAGCGCCCGCTCACCGGTCCCCACCGTCCGCGGGACCGCATGATCGATCACCTGCCCCACTCGATAATCTTCAAAAAACAATCCTGCACTGGTCTTCATTATTGCGCTCCCAGTTTCATCTTAGGACTATACTCTCCGGCAACCTCCTTAACGACGGCCTGGCCACAGCGCATCACGCCCACCGTTGCATCATGCGCATAGGTCGGATCTCCATAGAGCTCCCAACCTTTGGACAGGGCCTCTGTGATTTTATGGCAAAATTTAGACGAATCGTCTTCGGACAAAAACCTGTAAATCTTCATGCCGTGCCCTCCAGTTTTGCAATCATCGCAGCTTTAGCCAAAGTGGCGCGAGCGGTCTCAATATGCAAATTCTCCACGATTTTCCCATCCACAACCGCAACACCAAGCCCCTCTGCCGTCGCCGCCTCAAAGGCCGCTATTTGCCGCTCAGACAAATCAATTTCCGAATCAGTAGGTGCAAAGACCTCATTGGCAATCGCCACCTGGGCCGGATGAATCAAGGTTTTGCCGTCAAAGCCCATATCGCGCCCTTGCGCGGCCTCAATCTGCAGACCTGCATCGTCTTTGAAGACGTTATAAACCCCATCGACAATGACGATTCCGGCCGCTTTTGCAGCTAAGACACAGTGGCTCAACGCCGCCAACAAGGGCGCGCGCGTCGGATCGAACCGCGTGTTGAGATCCTTGGCCAAATCATTGGTCCCCATGACCATGCCCCCCATACGCGGCGCGTCAGCAATCTCTGCTGCATTCAAAATGCCGCGCGGGGTTTCCATCATCGCCCAAATTTGAGTATTTTCGAAACCATCATACCGGTCCATCTCTGCGCTGAGCTGCGAAATCATTTGGGCGTTATCGACCTTGGGCAGTAATACCGCCTCCGGTCGGGCTGCGGCAATCGCAATAATATCTTCTGCCACCCAGGGGGTATCTAGCCCATTGATGCGAATAATTTGACTACGAACCCCATAACCTCCGTCCGACAGATGGGCGACGAGAGTTTCACGAGCGGAGGCTTTTTGCTCAATCGCCACAGCATCTTCGAGGTCGAAAATTATCGAGTCCACCGGCATGCTGCGGGCTTTTCCGAGCGCACGCGCCCGGCTGCCCGGTATGTAAAGAACAGAACGATAGGGACGTAGAGTCATTTTTAACCTCGCAATAATGTTGCGCATAATTGCCATCAATCGAAGTTAAAATTCAAGTGTGTTTTGCCGCATTGCAGCAAATCCCACCAGATGACAGGCCAGAGCACCACGCCCTGATGCGATTTCCCGCGATGTTCCCTTGGCACGCGGCGCATTTGGGTGTAACCGCTCTTGCAAATTCACATTTGAGGAAGATCCCCATGGCACGACCCAAAATTGCTCTCATTGGCTCCGGTATGATCGGTGGCACGTTGGCTCATTTAGCCGCCCTTAAAGAACTCGGCGACATCGTGCTGTTCGATATTGCGGAAGGCATGCCCCAAGGCAAAGCCTTGGATATCGCACAATCTGGCCCCTCCGAAGGCTTTGATGCCGCCATGTCCGGTACGCAATCTTACGCCGATATCGCCGGCGCGGATGTTTGCATTGTGACGGCTGGTGTGCCGCGCAAACCGGGCATGAGCCGCGATGACCTTCTTGGAATCAATCTCAAAGTCATGAAATCTGTGGGTGAAGGCATCCGCGATCACGCCCCCAATGCCTTTGTGATCTGCATTACCAACCCGCTTGACGCAATGGTCTGGGCGCTGCGCGAATTTTCTGGCCTGCCGCATAACATGGTCTGCGGCATGGCTGGCGTGCTCGACAGCGCGCGATTCCGTCACTTCTTGAGCCTCGAGTTCAATGTGTCAATGCGCGATGTCACAGCCTTTGTTTTGGGTGGTCACGGTGACACTATGGTGCCCCTGGCCCGCTACTCAACCGTTGGCGGCATCCCCTTGCCCGATCTGGTCAGCATGGGCTGGACCACGCAAGACAAGCTGGACGCGATCATCCAGCGCACCCGCGATGGCGGCGCCGAGATCGTCGGGCTGCTCAAAACAGGTTCGGCCTATTATGCTCCGGCCACATCTGCGATTGAAATGGCCGAGGCCTATCTGCGCGATCAAAAGCGTGTTTTGCCCTGTGCGGCCTATGTCGATGGCGCTTTGGGCCTGAAGGGCATGTATGTCGGCGTGCCAACTGTAATCGGCGGCGGCGGCGTTGAGCGCGTCATCGACATTCAAATGAACAAAGATGAGCAAGCGATGTTCAACAAATCCGTCGATGCAGTCAAAGGGTTGGTTGCGGCCTGCAAGGCGATCGATGAAAGCCTGACTTAAGCGCACTTGTCGCGGCATACGCCGCCTCCGAAAGATTGAAAACTCCTCGCCTCGGCGGGGAGTTTTTCATTCTAACCGCGCCGCCTCTGAAAACCGCCAAGGGCAAAGATGCCTCCTGGGTGTATGCGCCCCAGCACCGTCGCGCGATTATATCAAACCAATCAAGGCACAAAGTTTCAATCTGGGTCTGAAATTATAATTTTTGCCAGAGGCCCATATTGAATATGGCTTTTATGACGGGTTTTCTTTGAGGTATGCCCTCTCGGATCTTTGTTTGAGCAAAGGCTTCTGCATGCCAATAGAGTATCGCAGATATTCACGCACCGGTGGCAACACCAGGTCTGTTCCAAAATGGCGTTACGCGGAGTTTATAGTCAAGACAGCCGCGGGCGCAAAAAATTGCAAACCAAATGGATGATGAAAGATTAACCGAGGGGCAAATGCCGGGGCCAAGTGAATCAGGCCAGCGCCTGAGGCAATAGCTCACTTAGATGTAATAGGCGTCGCGGTAGACATAGCGCACGATGTCTTGACGCGACAGGCCGCGCTCAGCCAGCTCTTCATCGGTCAGAGCGCAGAGAAATTCAATCTGAAGCATTCGCGATTGCGCCGTGCTGATCGATACCAAAAAGTTGAGAACGCCGTTGAACACACGGTTCAAACCAGCGGCGATACGGTTGCCTTGTGGGACGTCTACGATGGTTGCCATTTGAAAACTCCTAAGTTTCGTTGACCTGTAGGTAGGTACGATCCAAAGGGTTGTGCAGTGCAAAAAACCACAATCCCGCTATGCAGTGATTGCATAGATCAGGTCGCCTCTAGCGATCTTGGGAATCGCTGTCACTGCCATCAATCAAAGATCTGATCGCGTGGAACAAGCGCACCCCAAAAAGTCCCAACAGCCCACCAAACAAAACCGTGAAGGCCGAGACCATAACGCCCGAAAATATCGCGGAGATGGCGACGCCAAGCAGAAGCAAAACAAAGGTAATCGTGCGGTATTCACCCTCATGCACAAGAAATTCATCTAAACGCGGCTGGATCAACTTGGTCAAGAACGGCTCAACAAAAGGGGTAGCGAACCCTGCAATCACAGACAGGACAAAGGTCAACATCGGCGCATCTCCTATTTTCGTGACAATTTTTTGGATGATTAACATGTGTCTTGCCGCCGCGCCACACAAGAGGCGCGCGCAGAGTTGAAAACGCCTCATGTTTGAGGTAAATTTGCACTGGCACCGCCCCGCTGGCCCGGTTAAACAGCAGCTATGATAGATCGTTTGACTCTCACCCGCCCCGATGATTGGCATCTGCACCTGCGCGATGGAATGATGCTGAAAGCCGTGGCGCCGGAAAGCGCGCGTGATTTTGGTCGCGCGATTATCATGCCAAATCTGGTTCCGCCGGTGGTGACCGCTGCACAAGCCGCGGCCTATCGAAACCGCATTTTGGCTGCCCTACCCGCCGGCTCAGGGTTCAAACCGCTCATGACGCTCTATTTAACCGAGCAAACCGACCCCGAAGACCTCGCTGCCGCCCATGCCTCTGGGCTCGTCACGGCGGCAAAACTCTATCCGGCCGGAGCAACCACCAATTCAGCCAGTGGCGTGACAGATTTTGACAAGGTGCAGCCTGTGCTGGAGAAGATGGCCGAGATCGGCATGCCGATGTGTGTGCATGGCGAGGTCACTGATGCGGATATCGATATTTTTGACCGAGAGGCCGTGTTCATTGATCGGGTACTCGATCCCCTGCGCCGCCGTGTTCCCGATCTCAAAGTGGTTATGGAACATATCACAACCGCAGAAGGCGCCGCCTATGCCAAATCTGATCCGGGCAAGCTCGCAGCTACCATCACGACCCATCACTTAATCATCAACCGCAATCACATTTTGGCCGGCGGCATCAGGCCCCATTACTATTGCCTGCCTGTCGCCAAACGCGAGACCCACCGCCTCGCCCTGCTGGACGCGGCCACAAGTGGAAACCCATGCTATTTCCTCGGCACCGACAGCGCGCCGCATAGCGATGAGGCAAAGCAAAGCGCCTGTGGATGTGCCGGTGTGTTTTCTGCCACCAATACCATGTCGTGTTTGGCAGAAGTCTTTGAGGCTGCCAGAGCGCTGGATCGGCTTGAAGGCTTTACCGCGCTTTTTGGCGCGCAATTTTACGGGCTGTCACCGAATGCAGACACGATCACCCTCACGAAGGGTGCTCCTGTGCAATTTGCCACCCATATTGATACGGGCGCCGGTCCGGTCACTCTGTTTAATCCTGGCTTTGATCTTCACTGGACCGTGTCGAGCTAAGCGCATAGCAAAAAGGGCCCTGATCATGATACCAACAAGCTATCCCGACCATCGCGAGATCGCGCGGTTGACCGCCAGAATGCTGCTGGAAATTAAAGCCGTGCATTTCAATGCCGATGAGCCCTTTGTTTTAGCCTCCGGTAAGCCATCTCCAACCTATATCGATTGTCGGAAATTGATTTCCTTCCCGCGCATTCGCAGCACGTTGATGGATTTTCTTACCGTTACGGTGATGCGCAACGCTGGGTTTGAGGCGTTTGATAATGTCGCAGGTGGCGAGACTGCCGGCATCCCATTTGGGGCCTGGGTGGCCGAGCGCATGGCGCTCCCGATGACCTATGTACGTAAAAAACCCAAAGGCTATGGCCGCAATGCCCGTATCGAGGGGGACATGTCGGAAGGGCAAAGGGTTCTGCTGGTGGAAGATTTGACCACGGATGGTGGGTCAAAGATCTCTTTTGTCGATGCCATTCGCGAGACAGGGGCCACCTGTGCGCATACGGCGGTTATTTTTTATTACGGAATTTTTCCTCAAACTGAAAAAACCTTAGGCGATCATGGGGTGACTTTGCATCACCTTTGCACCTGGTGGGACGTTTTGGCAGAAGCCCGTGCGCAGGGCGCCTTTGACAGCAAGACACTGCGCGAGGTGGAAATCTTTTTGAAATCCCCAGAAGAATGGCAAAATGCGCGCGGAAAATAACGTTTTCTTGGGACAACCCTGGGGACAAAATGTGGACAAGCTGGCGCCCGTGACAAATCCCGCCTGCATCAAAGTATATTGGTCATTTCGCGCCACTATATTTAGCGCAGATCCGAAAAATAACCCAACGAAAGCAGGCAACCTGTGACTTATCCGCAGGTTATGCACAGATTTGTTCTACATGGTCAAACATCCGGACTTGCAGTATGCGTGACCCGGTGAGGAGCCCGATATGAACGAGATTGCGAATCTGCAGCCCCCAGCAAGCGACGTGGCCTCTCTTGGCGTGCCACATTCCATCGAGGCCGAGCAACAATTGCTTGGCGCCATCCTTACAAATAACGATCTGTTCGACCGAATCGCTCAAATTTTGCGCGCAGAGCATTTTTACGATCCGGTGCATGCGCGGATATTCGAGACCGCAGCAGCGCGTATCGCCAAAAACAATTTGGCAAGCCCTGTCACTTTGAAAGCATTTTTAGAAGATGACGCGGGGCTCGCAGAATTGGGCGGGCCCGCTTATC